>CAZTKH010000020.1:0-9670 GCA_964613925.1 uncultured Saccharimonas sp. (SeqCode) | reverse complement strand
CCTTTTATTAAATTTCGTGTAAATTTTATTGTATTCATAGTTTTATTGTAGCAAAAGACAAATCATATATCTCCAGAAAGCAGTCGTATGAGCAAATATGCTTCTAAAATATTTTGAATAAGTCTAATAATTTTAGTTCAAGATAATCAATCTACATACTATATAACAAGTAGCAAGTTAATAATTACTAAACAACTTAAGCCGTAGAACGTCTATAAAAAATCATCTCGCAATTATTCATAAGATCCATATATATTCATTTAATATTCTATTTAGGAACTGGCAACCCAATTTTATGCAACGGTAAATATTCAAAATAATATTTACAGCCAACCGAAATAATATAGTCAAGAACATCCCTATATTTTTCATCTCTAAACCAATTATCTAACACATAAACATATTCGACTTCATAATTAAGCTCACTAAATAATTTTTGATATTGTTTTCTCTTGAAATCACAGGTCTGAAGTTTTTCGTCAACAGATCCTTCTACGCTTTGGTGTTTAATTTCAATAATAAATATGGTGTTTTCTTTTATCACATATATTGCATCATCGGGGAGCAGTTTTTTTGAAATTATCTTTTCCCATTGAACGCCAACACTTTCTAGAAATTTATAAAGATCATGTTTTTTATAAGTATGTGCAACGCAAAAATTATTAAATAATACATCATAGCCAATAACGGCTTTCTTTATCGAATAGCCTTTCGCGTTTTCAAGCAAAGTCAAAAAATCAGCCTTACCTTCAAAAACTAATCCTGTTTTTGTATTGCCACCACCTATTCCGCCTAATTTCATATTTATTCCTATCCAGTATTTTAGATATATATTTATCTCTACTATATATCATTGAAACGCTTAATAGATAGATCTAAATAATCTTTTTCTAAATCAAACCCAATAAACTTTCGACCGTGTTTCACCGCAGCAAGACCAGTCGTGGAGCTGCCCGTAAATGGATCAAGAATTAAATCACCTTCGTTTGTTGAGCTAAGGATAATTCTCTCAAGAAGAGAAAATGGTTTTTGGGTTGGGTGTTTTCCATGTTTTTTCTCCCATTGAGCGGGTGTATTAATTGCCCATACACTTCGCATCTGCCTATCAGGAACTTTCATTTTATCCTCTGGCCAATTACCATTTCGCATTAAATCATAATTATAAGTATGTTTTGATGTTTTGTTAGGTGCTGCCCAAATTAAAGTTTCGTGGCTAGCTGTAAAATAGCGGCAACTGAGGTTTGGAGCCGCATTCGGTTTGTACCAGCTAATATCATTTAGAATTTTATAACCATATTTTGCTAATGCATAACCGCATAAATAGATGGAGTGATATGTGCCACTTATCCATAGCGTACCATTTGGTTTTAATATTCTTTTTGATTCGCTAATCCATGCTTCAAAAAAAGCCAAATCACTTTCAAAACCATTGCTCTTATCCCAGTCACCTTTATTTACACTCACCATCTTCCCCGCTTGGATCGAGAAACCACCATTTGACAGATGATATGGCGGATCGGCAAAAATCATATCAATACATTGATCAGGAATTTCTTTTAACAATAATAATGAGTCACCACAATATAAATGAAAATTCTTTTTATAATAATATGGTTTTGTCATCAATTTAATAGTTGGTAACGACAATTTCGGCAATCTTCCCACGCTTTGTGGCATTCGAGTTTATCAGACGTCCTGCGTATATTATATTTTGTTTATAATCTTTATACAAGCTTATAATAAACTTTGTATTTGAATTACTCATCATCACCTTACAGCCACGTTCCGTAAGTTCATCAATAAGCTCTTTTAGTTCAACTTGGTCCTTTTCGCCAAAGTCATCCTTACTATAACTCGTAAAACTTGCAGTTTTACTAAGTGGCTGATATGGCGGATCAAAATATATAAAATCGCCACTTTTTGCTTTTTTTACAGCTTCTTTATATGAACCAGATAATATTGAAGTGTGTTTTAATGTATTCGATATTTCTCGCAAATTAATTTCATCACATATGGTTGGTTTGCGACTTTTATTAAAAGGAACATTAAATCCACCACTCTTATTTTCTCGATACATTCCGTTAAAACAGGTTTTATTTAAAAAAATCATCAATACAGTTCTTCTAATTGATTTTTTATCTTCTAAAGAGTTGTATTCTTCTCTCATCTTGTAGTATTGAATTTTTTGATTATCCGAATCTAGAGAATGATATTCTGTTTGAATCTTTAACAATTCCTCAATAAGCTCGTCGACATGATCGCGAATATTAATATATGCTCCCATAAGACTTTGGTTGATATCATTTATTGTAGATTTTTTTGTTTTTAAGCTAAAAAATACAGCACCACCACCAACAAATGGCTCAAAGTAATTATCAAAAGATTCGGGAAAAAATCGCCTTAACTCAGCAATAACACTACCCTTACCGCCAACCCATTTTAAAAATGGTCTGACATTTTCCCCCTGCATCTTCATTAACTATATAATAACAGATACGTTATCGATACAAAATATCAAATCACGCACTGCGGTTAGCTGTGGATAATAATTGGCACATCAACCTGAGAGTTTCCACTACCAATCAGCGCCTGCAATAGTTCAAAATCCGACAAAGCTTCTGGGCCTTTGGCCTGCAACTTCTCGCGTGGGCGATCTTGGTTTTGAATTTCTAGTATTTTTTTCATATCACATACCTAGCCCTTATTAGAAATTAAATTTAAAATTAACTTTATTATTTTATCCTTTTGAATTGGCTTACTCTCAGCAACTAGAATCGTAAGAGCCGTTAATGCCGATGGCGTTATCTTTTGAACATTGAGTGTGTCAGTTTGTTTTAAGAACCAAACAAAAGCGAATGCTCCTGAACGCTTGTTACCATCGATAAATGGGTGGTCTTTGACCATAAAATACAAAAGATTAGCCGCCTTTTCTTCAACACTTTCATACAATTCTCTGCCGTTAAATGATTGCATCACATTTCCGACAATCCCCTCCACAGTCCCCTGTTTTATTTCGATTGCAAAGATATCTGTGGCTTCTAATTTATGGATTAAGTTGATTTTTAATTCGGCAATGTTGTGATTAATTATATCGGCTGTTAACTCCACCGATTTTTTTGTGAGCTTGCCTTTGGTTAGGGCATCTCGATCATATGCATCAAGCGATAACCATGTATCAGCAAAGATCAAGACAAGTTCGGCCGCATCGTGCGGGCTGACAACCGAACCAACTGGCAGCAAATTTTTTATTTCTCCAACTACATCTTGAAACTTTACGTAATTTTTGGCAATTATTTTTTTGTTGACTACGAAGCCGTCAATAATATATGAACGGAGTGTTTTTGTTGCCCATTGTCGAAATAAAGTCGCTTTTTTGCTATTAATTCTATAGCCAATCGATAAAATCATATCGAGATTGTAATGCTTGATTTCTCGAACTACTTCTCTGCCGCCCTCTTGCTGAACTATCCGGTAATTCCGGATAGTTGCATTTTCTAATAACTCACGAGTTTTTATAATATTCTGAATATGTTCATTAATGGTGCGAACATTCACCTCAAAGGCGACGGCTATTTGAGCTTGAGTCGCCCAAACTGTTTCGTGGATTGTGTCACCCCTCAGTTCAATTGCCCCGTTTTTTGCCTGATAAATTACTACTCCCTGTGTTGTATGTACATTATTTAATTTCATTATAATTTAAGCTTAATACAATCTTTGTAAAAGCTCAACATAAATCAAGCACCTAAATATAGGCTTGCGTCATTTTGTTTGATATTATTATTACATCACCATGATCAGGGATGTCTAAGGTTTCGACCGAACGCTAGTCCTGATCTTTTTGATTCTCTTAAATTAATGCGACTTTTTTACCCAAAACTTTGGCGATTTTTGCCAGAGTTGAATATGTTGGATTGGATTCACCGCCTTCTAATCTAGCAATTGCCGCTTGTTTCATGCCAACCTTTATTGCTAATTCTGATTGGGTCATTTTTTTGGCAAGTCTAGCCGAAATCAAGCTTTCTATTAAAGCAAACTCATCCTCAAGTGCGTCATATTCCTTTTTCACTACAGGATCAGATAATAGCTCTGTCTTAAGATCTTCCCAGCTATAATATTTATCGCTTTTTTGCTTACTCATAATATGAATATAACTTATATGTTATAATTAGTCAATTCTTTTTGTCTTTTTCTTGCAATATCAATTTCATTTCTTGGAGTTGATTTAGTTTTCTTTTTAAAACCGTGTAAAAAATATATTATCTTTTCTACTTTTAAAATATAAAATATTCTTACATTATTTTTACCCATTATCCGTAATTCATACAATCCATTTTTCATATTTCTACTATGTGGAAGCCCAAGATTAGGACCGTATGCACAAACTAAATCAATTGTTTTTGCGATTTTTGATTTTGTAATCTTGTCTTGTTTTCGAATAAAATCACCAACACAGTCATCGCCTCTATTGTTTTTATAGAATCTAATATCCCATTTATCCATAAGCTATATTATAGCTTAACTTTTACTGAATATATAATTATTTTTATAATCTATTTTTCAGCTTTAATATACAACCAGTAAATAAGTTTGATATTAAAAGACGCCCACATGGGGCGTCCGTCTGTCAAAAATAAGATAGATGAGGCAACTTACCGATCACTGCAGGATAGCGAATAACTTCCCTCCAATGCATCAAAAAACATTACGATAGCACCTTTGTCAGCGTTCTGATCACCGTAACTTATTTCAACACCACGCAAGCTTGGGATAAAACGCGCATTGGCAGTTACACGATAATTCTCGGGAACGCAATGATTAATTGCATATTGCTCCATAATCTTGTGTGCTTCCCTAAGTTTTTGCCTCGCTTCTCTTCTTTTTGTGGAGTTGTGCAAATGTTTTTGCTCGGCTTCGTAATACTCCTGCTGCAAGATAGCAATTATTTCCTGACTGTCATTTGCAGACAATCCGTCGAGTTTTTTCCTTGCACTCAACATCGCTTTCCAGGAAATCTTTAGTGACCTGCTAGTATCAATCACTTCTACTTTAGCGGAATCCAACTGACTTTTGAGGTCGTCAAATATGACCAACCAACTCACCCCCTCAATATTTCCAAATTGTATGACAAAACTTCATATTACTATGATTTTTATATCGTATAATAATCTTTAAAATTATACGAGCATGAGCATTTTAAGATACAAAAAGCAATTAAAAGGACCCTGCCAATTAACAGGGTCGCGATGTAAAAAATCGGAATAGACAATGAATTATTTACATCAGTTATTATTGTCCTTTTCCGGAGGGGATATAACGGCGTCGTTTGTCTCGTCGGCTTTTTCAGCCGGAGTATCTTTTTGCTTCACTATGTCTTGATCAATAAATCGATATTTAATCATCATTTTTTCACCATTCTTGTTAAACGGCCCGTCAATTTCGCAACGCGATATGCTACCTTCTTCAAGATTTAAAATATAGTGACCTTTGAAATGATCCGGCGTATTGCCCTCTTTGTACCCAAAATACATATGAATATCATCTTCATAGGGTTTACAATCTATCGACACTTTACCCATATTAACGCCGGGCAACGAGACAGCAAGCATCAGTTCTTCACAAAAACTAACTAGCTCGTTATTGTAAGCTGTGTTGATAAAGTTTATACCGTCAGACAGCACATCCAAATCCTTGACAAATTCTGAATATTTTTGTTTAATTCTATCGCACGTTCTCCCATTATCCTTAGCTAGTTCGAGTTTTTTACGAAGATATTCAGCGCGCTTTTCGGTTCTTTCGTAAGACTGCACTAAATAAACCATACAAGAATATACATGATCAAGTAACCTCTTTCTATCAGCTAGGCTCATTTATGCCACCTCCTTATCCAATTTGTCGAAGAACGATCATAAACATATGACTATTTTTGTATTTTATAACTTTTTATAAGAATATGCGAATTTTAAAGTTAAGATATAAATATTTAATAAGACATAAAAATGCCCCATCAAATGATGAGGCATCTTGTCCGTTAATTAGCAGGAGCAAAAACTCGTAGGCGGCCACAAACAATAAGGCTAAAGCTATCATCGTCATGCGACCTTTTTGATTTAATCTTCACCGGATGAGGTTCGCCAGGATAACGCATAAATAATACACGCAAATTTTTCGGACGTAGACCACAATGACCATGCCCCGGACCATCCGGACAACCCCGCCCCCCAAAATATATGTCAATCATGTTTTTTCTAGCGGAAAACATTACCAAAAAGTTATCTTCATAACCTTCAATACCCGATTTTTCATAGATATAATTATCAAGATTTGCTTGTGCACGGGCCAATTTTTTAATTGATCTTTTGTACCTAGCTTCTTCTGATTTAAGAATTTTCTTTCTCTTCTCAGCAATCAGATAATGGACCTTGTAATCGCTTTGGCGCTTTCTCCGACGAGCTCTTTTTCTGTTTTTTAATGATGCATAATAGTACGATTCTTGCGAGCTAACTCGACTTTCTAACCTTCTCATTTCGGCGGCACACTTATTTCGAATTGCCCAAAGCCGATACACATCGTCCTGCATCTCAAACAAACAAATCACACTCCTTCTCTAATTTTTTAAGGACAAGTCACGCAAATGTAGACTACTTTTATGTTACGCCCCAAGAATAAATTGTTCAAACCCAAAAATTAAAAAGACCCCGCTATTTAGCAGGGTCTCAAGATACAAATCGGTGTAAAAATCACATAAATTCAAAATTAATCTAATTCTGTTTATTTTTCGGAATCGTCATCCCTTCCGGCAATGTAATCAGACGTACGCTCTTCATCGCTATAATTTGCATAGTCAATATTTGTCGTATCAATAATCTCAACTGAATTATCTAACGGTATAGAGTCGTTATCGTCGCTATCATCAGCTAAAAAGTGAACCCTTCCTAATAGAGTCCGGCCGTCTTTTGCAAACAAGCCAGGAACCTCGCAAATAACAAGACAAGTAACTAAATTAACCGAATAGTGTCCAATGTAATGCTCTGCAGAATTTGATTCGTCATAACCAAAATAGACATGAATCCAATCATTATCTTTGTTTCTAACAACACACACCGATTTACCACGGTAGGACATCGGTATATCAAGCACCTCAATAAGATCTTCTTCAAAACTTGACCGTAAATAAAAGTATTCTTTTAAGATATTACGATAAGCATAAGTTGAGTTTGATAAATCCCTCCTTGCCTTTGCAAGGCAATTTTGCAGATCACCCGAGGTGTATTTTGAATTAAGCTTCGAATTACACTCTTTTTCTAATCTTTGGATGCGCTTTTGTTCTCCTAAATAATCCTCTTTTGCCTTATTTGAGGCATATTCCGTAGCGTCAACAGCTTTTTTAAGATCGAGTAATTTCATCAAATCACCTCCTCACCGATTTTTCCAAGAACTACCACACACTATATATGTGACATTTTTATAATACTCAGCACTATAAATTTTTACAAGTTAGCAATTTGAAATAAAGCGTATTCCAGCAAAACCCAAGGCTCGGATTTTGACGATTTCATACCTTCGTCGGTTTTTGCAAAAATTTTTATCATCTTTGACAACTTATTTTTACCAGCATCCTTAGCAATCGCCGAGAGTTTTGAAAGCACAAATGGATGAATAACAAAATCCTTGGCGATATCATCACTTGACTTGCCCTCTTGACCGCCAATAGCAATAGCTAATAATTGAAAGGCCTGCGAAAACAACAACGCCGATAATTTATAAACATCCTCGGTTTGTTTCAATATCGTAATTTTTTCCTCTAATAAGTTAGTATCGCCCTTAATGGCAGTTTCTAGTAATTCAAACACATTTTCGACTGGATTTGGTTCGATAATATCCTTAATAACATCCTCGGAAATCACCTCAACCAAAGCTAATTTTTCGAGTGCAGAATAGATTCGCCACTGATCAACACCAACTCGACGCAAAATAAATTGCGCAATTTTGTTATCCAATTTAATGCCCATTTTTTGAGCCTGTTCAATCGTCCATTTTTCAGCTTTATATATATCTCGATCCGACCAAGGCAAAAATTCCCGAACATTAACCGACTGTTTAAGCGTTTTATATGTTGTTGATCGTTTGTCGAGTTTTGTTTCAACCAAAACCAGATGAATATCATCAGAAACTTTTGACAACCAATCACCAAATACCGGCCAAATTACCTTATTTTCACTTAGATTACGAATCAAAATAAGTCGCTTAGTTGCGAACAAACTAACGCCCATTAAGATATCTGGTAATTGCGAGATTTGTAAATCCTCGGCCTTGATTCGCTCGACCTTACCGTCAAATTCATCAATAATCGAACTCAAAGCTTGCTCGATTTCAAATGAATTTTCCCCCAATAACAAAGTAATCATTGTATTTATTATATAGCAAAAATTAAAATAACCCCCTTGTCTTTTGGACAATGGGGGTTAAATCGTGGCTTTAGGTTGGCATCCTCCTCTTAAGCGAAGTGCCCAGTGGTTCAAGGATGAGATCGTGGCTTATTTTTGCTTCACAAAGCCACTCATCAATCCGAGAAAAGGCAACTTCAAGATACCTGAGTCGCCGATCGTCGGCGATATCTTTCTGAGAAATATATATCTCCAGAACGACATCCTTCTCTCGATAGGCCTCTTCGAGCATATCAAGTCTAAAACGGACTTCCGAGAGAATCTCTCTCTCATCCATCCTTCTAACTCCCGGCCTAGGAAATAAAACCATTCGATCAAGAGCATTAGTTGCATTCGTTCGAAATAAATCAAACCGAATCACAACGGCATCTCTAGATTTGTTGCTTGGCTTGTCACCAAATACAACATTGATGTCGTAGGCATCGCCACTAACATACTGAGGGACATTAAAATCCTTTTCGCCTGTCTTCTTCATTGTTCATCCTCCTCAATTTTTTTGTTTTTCGAGGGGATGACCATTTTCAACCCCTACGTCTAAAGGCAAAATGAATTTGCCCCAAAACGTAAGGGTGAAATAAATGAATAATGTAACCTACTAATAAAGGTGCTAGCCAATAAAACTTTGACCTAATACATATATTGTAGCACAAAATACATAATTAGTCAATGTTAACTTATACTTTTGTAGTCAAAGTATTCAAAAATTTAAATAATTTTAATCTCTTTTTCTTTCTTTTGGTAAAGAAACAAAGACCAGCTCCTTTTTGGCCGTAAAAAGGAGCCTAAAAACTCTTGGGGTTAGATCTAAAAAACACGATGCAGTCTTAATTAATAATTCATTGTTTGCTGCGTAACTCCCCGTGCCCCATGGGGCACGGGTCAAACATACTCGCAAAGGCAAGAATTATTAATTAAGTCTGCTCGGTTTTTAGATATACCCCAAACCCCGGGGAGTGCAAACTCTAAGCTTTGTCGAGGGCTGTGAAATCGGTTATAATAACCGATTTCAGCCGAACGCATTACTAAAGCGCCAGTGGCGCTTTAGTAATAAAGTGTGCCGAGACAAAGCTTGGAGCTTGCGCTACCGCACAACTAAAAAATTCATTTATTTTATAAAAAAGTCTAATTAATTTGGCAATTTGGGCAAACATGTGTGCCGCGGCCGGCAACGCGAATTTTTATAATTTCAGCGCCGCAACGCGGACAATCCAAGCCTTCACGGCGAA
>CAZTKH010000019.1:0-9930 GCA_964613925.1 uncultured Saccharimonas sp. (SeqCode) | reverse complement strand
TAAACTATATTTTATGATCACTCATTATTTTTATATTTTTGTTATTTCGATGGTGCCGTTAATTGAACAACGTGGATCGATTCCGATGGGAATTTTGGCCTATGGTTTAAATCCAGCCGTTGTTTTTATTGTTTGTTTATTGGGTAGTTTTTTACCAGCACCGTTTATTTATATTTTCTTTAACAAGATTTTGGCTTGGATGAAGACAAAACGGATTTTTGATAAATTTACAAATTTTGTTGAGAAAAAAGTTCAAAAAGGTTCTGCAAAATTAGAAAAGTACAAAGAAATTGGCTTAATTACTTTTGTCGGAATTCCATTGCCAACAACTGGATTGTGGACAGGCAGCGCAATCGCAGCATTTATGGGTCTTAACTTTAAAAAATCTATGGTCTGTGTTTTTATAGGTGGTATTATATCGGCAGGCTTGATAACTGTATTCTCGATTGTTGCTCCAAAATTATTAGGATTATAAGAATGAATATTTTGATTATTGGCGCTTGTAGCAAAACTGGCAAAAAACTAATTGCAAGGGCGCTTAGGCATGGCCATTATATTACCGCTGTGGTTGATAATCCTGATAAATTGCAGCTATTTGATGACAATTTAAAGGTTGTCGACAAGGATGGCTTTTATAAATCAATTGATGGTTTTTTAGATAAACAACATGCCGTTGTAAATATTTTGTGCCGTAATAAACTCAAGCTATCAAAAAAGCTAAAGACTAACCCAGAATTATTAATGCAAGATATTGTTCAAAAAATTAGTGATTATCCTGGCACAAAACGTTTGCTGGTTGTTAACGCGCGAAACTATATTCGCAAAAAACAGATCCATAAAAATAATGAGATTATCACAAATAGTGGCCTTGATTGGACAATTGTTCATCCAGCTAGATTAATTGATAAACCAAAAACTGGTAAATACAAAATTAGTCTTAGGCTCATTCGTAATCCATTTGTAAAGGTATCACACGCTGATGTGGCGGATTTTGTGATTAATAACATTGAAAACCGTAATTTAATTGGCAAATCTGTTTCGATTCGTTATTAAACCCAGACTTGGGCTATAATAGTTTTTATGGCAGATATTAGAAAAACAGTTAAAAAAATTATTCCAAAGAACTTATTTAGAAAAATTGAACCAGCTGGACATCTAGTTGAAGCTGTTGCGCAAAATGTGCGTTTTGGCTTTCCCGGTAAAAGCATGCGCTTTATTGGTGTTACTGGTACTAATGGTAAAACAACAACGACTTTTCTGATTCAAAAAATGTTGCACGAAGCTGGCTATAAGGTTGGCATGTTGAGTACCGCAGCTTATGGAGTGGGCGACAATATCAAGCCGCAGATTGAACACATGACAACAGCGCAAGCCGGTATTTTGTTGAGTCGTTTGCGTGATTTTAAACGTCAAGGTGTCGAATGGGTAGTTCTTGAGACTTCAAGCCACTCATTGGCCCAATATCGTACGTGGGGAATTCCATATGAAATTGCTGTAATGACGAATGTTACTAACGATCATTTAGATTATCATGGTACTTTTGAAAATTATCTTGAAGCAAAGCGTCGTTTATTTAAAATCACAGCCAAAAATGGTCATAAATTTGGAATTGCTAACGCTGACGATCCAAATGGTGAAAAATTTGCAAAAACCACGCCTAATTCGGTTACTTATGGCATTGACGCCGGTGAATTACGTGCCACTGATATCAAATTATTAGCTGACCACTCGACTTATACGGCTAAAATTGGGTCAGAAGAATACAATATTCGAATTAATGTTCCTGGAAAATTTAATATTAGTAATAGTTTGGCGGTTGTTGCGGTTGGGCGTGAACTAGGCCTAAGCAAGCGCCAAATCGAAGAGGGAATTGCGGCGTTAAAAGAAGTAGAAGGCCGAATGAATGTTATTGACGAGGGGCAAAAATTTAAGGTCATTGTTGATTATGCTTCAACTCCGGATGCTTTTGAAAAATTATTTGAAAGTGTTAGGCCCGCTACCAAAGGCAAATTAATTGCGGTTTTTGGTTCGGCTGGTAGGCGAGATGAACTAAAACGTGCCGTCCAGGGCGAAATTGCTGGGAAAAATAGTGATGAAGTTATTTTAACAGAGGAAGATGACCGTGATATTGATGGAAACATGATACTAGAGCAAATTGCCGAAGGCGCAATTAGAGCTGGCAAAATCAAAGACAAAGACATGTTTTTGATACTTGATCGTCAACAGGCTATTAATTTTGCCATGACGCGTGCAAATTCGTCTGACGATACGGTTGTTTTATTAGGTAAGGGTCACGAAAAAACTATTGAGCGTGACGACGGCGCTCATCCATGGAGTGAAATCCAAGTTGCAAAACAAGCGATAAAAAATCTAAAAACTAAGCAATCAATCTAGCGTCAAGGTAATACAACGAATAAAACCACCGCCTTTGGCGAGTTCAGTTATGTCTGCGGTTAATACTTCAAGACCATGCTGTTTGAGATTTGAGGCAAGTTTTGGAGCGCGGTTGCTCATAATGACAGTTTTACCGGTTGAAACAAGATTTGTTGCAAAGCCTTCTTTGGCTTCTGATAAAGAAACTATAATTTTATCAATATTTTTTAGTTTTTCTAATTTTTTACGACTTTTTTGAGTGAAAGCTTCAGGACAGTAGGCAATTAGACCTTTTTTGCCGTCTTCTGGCGCTTTAATAATTGCGATTGCTAAATCGATATCATAGAAAAAGCTATCAGCCCAGCCCGAGGATTTATTAGTAACCGGTTGGTTTTTTTCATCAAGTTCGGGTATGGCTTCAAGCTGAACTCGTTTAAGCCCTAGTTTTTTTGCAACATATTTCTGAGCTTCGGCGTCACTTCTATAACCACTGCCACAAAAAAGTAAATTTCCACAAGCTAAGGCATCGCCTTGACCGCTAAATTTATATTTTTTTGGAACGTGATAGACTTTTTTACCCAAACATTCCAATATTTTTTCGGCGTAGGCCTCTTCTTTTTTGCGCGCATTTGGCAGCCTAGCAAGAACTGCCTTATCGCCTCGCACTAGCGCCCAATTGGCGGTATAAACACCGTCTTGGCAATCTGATGGTGATGGAACTTTGGTAATTTTAACACCAGCTTGAATTAGAAGTTGTTGAATTTGTTGATGTTCTTTAATTGCCTTATCTGTATCAAGATTTGTTTGGCTGTAGTAGGGGTTTATTGGTTGTTCGGTACTAAAATGTTTTGCATCGGACATTAAAACTGAATTATTGATTGTCATGTTTGTTAGTTATTCCTTTAAAAATATGAATCGTGGTATTTATAATAATGAAGCCTTGTAGCGACTTTTTCGGCAAACTTAATCCAAATTTTGTATTTAATGTTGTTAATTGCAAAATCGTAACATCCGACATAATCAGTAACTATTTTGCTAAATGAAGTTTTGAATAGACCGATTCGATAATGTTTGTGAGATTCGTCGTTAATTTTATCGCTTGGTGGTGATCCGCACAAGTCATGATAATTGGAACCTTTTGATTTTGCCCATTTTATGACGTTCCATTGTAATAAATGACTTGCGCCATAAGCGGTCTTTTTACGGATGCTTGCGCCATCTTTGTAAGTGCTTTTTTTACCAAGCGTAACGGCAAATGCACCGGCTACGACCTGGTTATCAAAATATGCAAAAAACAACTGTCCAATTCCGGCGGTTTCGTATCTTTGCCAAAACGTTCTAAAATATTCATAACTACGAATGCCAAATTGACCCTCGGCTGTATCTTTTAATAATTGATACATTATCTGACAATTTTCGTCGGTAGCCTTCATTAATTTAACTTTGACGCCATCACGTTCGGCTCGACGTATGGCATATCGTCCATTCTGTGGTAATTTTAACAATAAATCATCCAAATTATCTCTTATATCTAGAATAATGGTCGAAGAATTTGGAATTAATGGGCGAGTTTTATTAAGTCCATTGTTTTCAAATAATATTTGGTTATCGCGGCTAATCTCTGGCTCAATACGAATTGCAAACACGCCATTCTTCCTTGCAAATTCTTTTAGATTATTCAAAAAATCAATAACTTTATTTGCGTCAGTTAACCCAGGGCCTTTTGGAAGATACCAAAATTTACCGAGTAATGGAAAACTTTTTTCGAGCACCGTAACGGCGAGATTATCAACCATCACAAAATGTGTCTTATATCCACCAGATAATTTTTGAATAGCAAATTCATAGCACGAAAACATTGTTCCACCATCGGGATTATGAATAATTAGTTCATTCCATCTTTTTATTTCATCTTTTGTAGCAAAACGTGGTTTCATTTATGCTTATTGTATCAGATTTATAGCTAAATCAGGGCATGATATACTCATAATAATTACACATCAAAACTTTGGAGCAATATGATAAAAACAACTGAAAAGAATCCATTTATAAGCATTATTGTTCCGGTATATAATGTTGAAAAGTATTTAAATCAATGTGTTGATAGCGTATTAAATCAAACATTTAAGAATTTTGAATTAATTTTGGTAGATGATGGGTCAAAGGACGGCTCTCCAAACATTTGCGATAAGTACCTAAAAAAAGATAGTCGAGTAATTGTAATTCATCAAAAAAACGGCGGACAAGTTAAGGCGCGTAAGGCTGGTCTTGAAATTGCAAAGGGTGAGTATCTGTTTTTTGTTGATAGCGATGATTGGCTTGAGTTTGATGCGTTAGAAGTCGCCTGCAAAAGTGCGGTTGATAATGATGCTGATATTGTTACTTTTGATGGGTATTTTTGTTATTCAAATGGCAGAAAATTACCGGTTAAACAATCCGTAAAATCAGGCGTCTTTGATAAGCAAGCAATGATAAATGAAATCTATCCACAAATGATATATTCAGGCAGGTTCTTTTACTTTGGTATATACGCAGCTATGTGGAACAAAATATTTAGAAAATCGTTGTTATACCCAAATATGATCAATGTAAACCCTTTGCTAAAGATTGGCGAAGATGGCGTGACGACTTTTTCATCTTTTTTGGATGCGAAGCGAATTTGTGTATTAAATGATGCGCATCTGTATGACTATCGCGATAATAATTTTTCGATAACTCGGTCATATTGTCCTAACCAATTTGATAATGCTAAATTACTGATTCAAACGCTCAGAGAAGTAAACTTAGAAAAAAATGTTTTTGATTTGAGCGAACAGATTGATTATTACTATATGTATAATGTCTATTCAATATTTATTGAGGAATTTTATTATAAATTCAAAAAAAGTTTTTTGAGTAGAATAAAATATTTAAAACAAATTGCTAACGAAGAGTCGGTTTTACGGGTTGCAAGAAGCATCAATTACGACAATATGCCGAGAACTTTTAGATTATTTTTTAGCAATCTAAAAAGAAATAAGTTTTGGTCACTTATATTATTGACTGTTTTTATTGCATATAAAAAGAGATATAAAATACTAGCTAAAAAACTTCTCGGCAAATACTAAGAGTTGAATTAAACAGGTTGTGCTAAAAAGTCGATTTCTTTGATGATATCTAATAGGGCCTGGGCTCGTTTTGATTCATCTTCGATTTGTTGAGCTGTGGCGTGAGCTGGTGCTATTAGGGTTGTATCGTCCGTGCTACGAAGCAATAGCAAGTATATATCGAATTTTTCCTCGGCAGATAGCTCAAGTTTATCAACAAGTGGTCGAAGTTCTTGAAGAGCTAGTTTTTTAACTTGTTCAAGATCGTTATTAACGACAGGTGTTGTTAATTGTACATCATTAACTGATGAATTTATTGGAGTTTGGTCTAAAATTGGAGCCTCGATAACTGGCTCTTGAGTAATTACTTGGTCAGTCGCTGGGGTGTCGATTGGCGTTTCTTCGTAGCTAAAATTAGCATTTGGCGTGTTTGTTACGCCAGCTAGTACCTTTGCTAGCTCTTGATCGTCAATAATTGGTTTTGAATCTTGCGGTTGTATGTCCATATCCCACCCCATTTTTTAATGCTTATACTTATTTACTAAATACTGTATCATAGATATAGAAAATTCAGCAAGTAAAACGGAGTGGGTGATGTTAGATGATCAAAAATTTTTAGAACAAAATGATTGTGCCAAGGATCTTGAGTTGGCATTTATGCAATACGAGCAAGCTTTGTATAATCCAGATATCTGTGATGGTGATCATGATGGGCGAAAAATAGAGAATATCGTTTTGTCTGGAATGGGCGGCTCGGCTTTGTCGGCTTTACTTGTAAAATCATGGCTAAAACTAGATTTAAATATTCCGTTTGAAATTATTAAAACTTATGACTTGCCAGCAAGTGTTGGTAAAAATACTTTGTTTATTGCCAGTAGTTATTCTGGCAACACCGAAGAAACTCTAAGTTGTTTGGATCAAGCAAAACAAAAAAATGCTCAAATTGCAGTTATATCGTCGGGCGGTAAATTAATTGATGATGCAAAAGTTAATCAAATTGCACATGTAGTTTTGCCGGGTGGTTTTCAACCACGTATGGCTATGATTAATACCCTTTGTGCATTAGTCAAGGTTTTTGAGCATTTCGGCTTGGTAAAATCTGGCAAAATTAGTGAGATTGCCAGTGTGGCCGATTGGTTAAGAGAAGAGTGTTCGCGTTGGCTTCCTCTGGTTCCAACAAATAGTAACTACGCCAAGCAATTAGCATTTTGGGCATTGGGCAAAACGTCAGTATATTTCTCTGGAACTTTTGCATATCCAGTTGCTTACAAATTCAAAACTTGTACAAATGAAACTGCTAAAAACCTATCTTTTTTATGTGAGTTTCCTGAATTTAATCATAATGAAATTCTCGGGTGGACTTCTCACCCAATTGAAAAGCCATTTGCGATTTTTGATGTCATTAGTAACTATGAGCATCCTCAAATTCTAAAAAGATTTGAAATATCAAATAGGTTATTAAGTGGTCAGCGGCCACGCTCGACAACAATAAAGCTTGAGGGTGAGACTCAAATCGCTCAATTGTTGTGGGGTAGTATATTGGCAGATTTTGTTTGTATTTATTTGGCATCTTTAAATGGTGTAAACCCGATGTCCGTAACTACTATTGAAAAATTAAAAGTCGAACTCGTTAAATAATCTTTTAGTTATAATTTTGCAAAGCTTTAATAGCATCTTTTCTTGACGCCTTAATGGCTGGAAATAATCCAAAAATAAAGCCGACGCTAATTGATATAATCAATGCAACAAGTGCTGATAATATGTTTATTTCTGGCAAAAAATTAAAGAACAGTCTACAAATAGCAAAAGCCAAGACGTTACCGGATAAATAACCGATGATACTTCCTCTAAAGCCTAATATTATTGATTCCATTAAAAACTGCCATATGATATCCCCACGAGTTGCTCCTAGGGCTTTTCTCAAGCCAATTTCTCGTGTTCTTTCTGCGACTGTTACGAGTATCATATTCATTATGCCAATACCACCAACGATAATTGAGATTATTGCGATTCCGGTTGCCGTACCGGATGCAATAAAAAATATTTCGTTAGTTGATTTCGATATTTCTTTGCCCGACAAGACTTCAAAGTCAATTTCGTTATTGTGATTCTTTGTTAATATTTCAGTGATATCTTGTGACGCTTTTGTTAAACTTTCTTTTGATTCAGTTCTTATGTTAATTTGTTGAATTTGTACTGAGCCATTATTTAGTGTTTTTGCATCTTCGAGGCTAATAAAAGCGGAATTATTATAATTAATTGAGTTAAGGTTGACTATTTCGTTTATTTCTTCAACTATTCCAACAACCGTAAATGGTTTATTTTTTATTGTAATTTTTCGGCCAATTGAATTGTCGGTATTAAAGACGTGGCGTGACAGTACTTTGCTTAAGACTACAGTATTATGGTTAGATTTTTGACTTAAAAATTCTCCGTAAGCGATTTTTAGATTTGAAATATCGTCAAAATTTTGGTTCGTAGCTACTATGGTGGCATTGTCAAATTTTTGTTCGCCAACAATATTGCCGCCAAGAATCATAATAGGCGAGACTAGATTTTTATCAGTTATTTTTTCTAGTGATGCGATGTCTTTTTCAGTTAAAGAGCTGGTCTGATAGAGAGGATTTGGTTGAATTTGTTTTAATAAATTATTTGAACTATCCGAATAGTGGTTGGGTTTGATGATTATTATGTTGCCGCCTAAATTACTAACTTGGGTATTTATAATGTTACTTGCGCCACCACTTAAGGCCAGGATTGTTGTTACCCCCGTAACGCCAATAGCAATACCCGTAATTGTTAAAGCGCTACGAACTCGGTTGCTTTTTAATGACTGCTTAGCATTTTGAATATGGTTTATTAATAAAAAGCGCATTATCTTTTTTTCCTTCCGTATCGCCGAACAGCTTTTTTTGGTCGCTTTTTATTTGTCGGTTGGACTATTTCAGTATGTTGTTGTGTATTTTCGACAAAACCTTTTGAATCGGTATCAATTTTGCCATCAAGCATAGTAATAACTCGGCTGGCGTACGCCGTTAGCGCTGGGTTGTGCGTTACCATAATGATAGTGTTGCCAAGTTTGTGTAGTGCTGATAATTCTTCCATGACCATATGACTCGAGTGCGAATCTAGGCTACCGGTTGGCTCGTCGGCTAAGATGATCGACGGCTTGTTTACGAGTGCTCTTGCAATCGCAACGCGTTGAGTTTGCCCTCCTGATAGTTGATATGGCATATAATATTCGCGTTCATTTAGATGAAAAATTCGCAGTACCTCACTCGCCATATTGAGTCGTTTTGTTTTTGTTACGCCTTTATAAATTAGCGGCATAGCAACGTTTTCGATAATATTCAGTCGAGGGATGAGGTTAAAATTTTGAAAAATGAAACCAATCTGCTGACTTCTAATGTGAGCTTGTTTGCGTTTAGAAAGTTTCAAAATATTTTGCTCATTAAGCTCGTAACTGCCTTCAATTTCACTATCTAATAGCCCCAAAATATTTAGTAGCGTTGTCTTGCCACAGCCACTTGGTCCCATGATCGCAATGAATTCCCCTCTTTTAATTGTAAGATCGATACCATTTAAGACATATGTTTCCGCATCGCCAACTCCAAACCTTTTTTTAAGGTCTTGCAGTCTAATTATTGGAATTCGGTTTGCATAATCCATTACCTGTCTATTATAGAGAGATTAAAGTTAAAACATCAACCATTTATTTATATTAAGTGATGTATAATTAATTTTGTATTGTGGAAGGGTGGCAGCCACCGCCTTTTTGCGGGGTCCCGCCAAAGGCGGGAAGTGGTTG
Source organism: uncultured Saccharimonas sp. (SeqCode) (assembly GCA_964613925.1). Classification (GTDB taxonomy): domain Bacteria; phylum Patescibacteriota; class Saccharimonadia; order Saccharimonadales; family Saccharimonadaceae; genus UBA1547. The sequence goes on along the minus strand of CAZTKH010000019.1, from coordinate 663 downwards.
GCGAAGCGCAGCGTAATTGTCTGAAAGTTTACTTTTGGGAAAATAAGCAAGCGGAGGAGCGGAATGAAGTGTCGCGATAGGCGCACGTTTGGACAAAGTGAATTTTACTTTGTAGAATAGAAAATGTTTGGAGAGATGGCCGAGTGGTTGAAGGCGCACGCTTGGAAAGCGTGTGTATGAGCAATCGTACCGCAGGTTCGAATCCTGTTCTCTCCGCCAAATTTAAATATTAAGATATTTTATGACAAAATTTATTGAAATTATTACGACAACCGATTCTCTAGAGGAATCTCAAAAGCTTGCAAATGAAATTCTTCGTTTAAAATTGGCGGCCTGTTGCTCGATTATGCCAATTGAAAGCTTTTTCTGGTGGAAAAATAAAATTGAAAATGCATCTGAGTTTCAATTAGTGATAAAAACTATCGAATCTAACTATCTTGAGATTGAAAAATATATTTTAGAAAATCATTCTTATGACACGCCACAGATAATTTCAATCCCAATATTGGGAGGCTCTCGCGATTATATTGATTGGTTGCAAAAAGAAGTTAAACAAAAAGACTAACGTTGGCCGTGTATTATTTTTAATAAACCGCTACACTAAATACATGAACAAAGATGTTTATCAACAATCATTAGAATTTCATGCAAAAAATCATGGCA
>CAZTKH010000018.1:9255-10677 GCA_964613925.1 uncultured Saccharimonas sp. (SeqCode) | reverse complement strand
GTCCATTTATTTCCGCCCAGTGCGCGGATTGTGCCAGATATTTCCATTAATGTTATTGTTTGCGAAAATTCGCTAATATTTGCATTAGTTCTGATTTGTAATTCTTCACCATCTCGGACGCCGGACTGAATTAAATTGATTATTTTTGACTCTAGTGGCGTCGAACCTAGTGGCATTGTTATTTGTGCCGCTAGTAATTCAGGGGCGATAATTTCGAGAATGTCATCAATACAAGTAATTGGATGCGCGCCTTGTTTAATGAGGCGATTACAGCCGGCCGACAGCGGACTGGTTATATTTCCTGGTACAACGAACACTTCTCTGCCCTGTTCTAGGGCATGTGCCGCGGTCGACATTGTACCGCTGCGGATCGCTGCTTCGGTTATAATAACAGCGTCGGATAAGCCACTAACGATGCGGTTTCTCTCCAAAAAGCGAAAACCTCTTGCTTCGACATCTGGCTCGTATTCACTTATGATGGCGCCGTTATTGTTGATAATATTTTTTGCTAAAAGTTGATTGGTTGATGGGAATATAAAATCTATGCCATTTCCAAGCACTGCTATGGTGGTTCCGCCTGCGTCAATTGCCGCCTGATGAGCGATGGCATCAACGCCAATCGCTAGTCCGCTAACAATAACCATACCGCGCCTAGCGAGTTTGTTGGCTATCTGGTAAGTTACCTCTTTACCGTAACTAGTTGGTTTGCGGGTGCCAACAATTGCTACACTAGGTATCCGATTTTCGGGCAATTTTCCTTTAAAGTATAATCTTTTTGGGCAATGCGCAATAGTAGCAATACTCTTGAGATAATTATGCTTAAGCGGTGATATGCTATTGATTTTTGTTGGATTTATTTCAGAAAGTGTTGACATATTATAAAAAAAGTGCTACTATCTTTTGTATGTTGGTTACATTGCGAGATTAACCAAATGCACCTTATACCCCCTATAACAATTCTAACTTAATGTTAGATTGCATACAATGTATTTTTAAGGTAGATTACCCTCCACTCTTAAGGATTTATTTAAATATAGCGCATTGTGTGCATACTAATCCCTTTAACCAGCGGAATCTGCGATATGTTCGAGATGTCTAGCTTGCCCCACGGGTGGGTTAAAGGGTAAAATGGCGCCAACAGCGATGCCCACCCTTGCTGTTGGCGCCTTTTTAGTTGGCAAAAAATATCATTATATTGACAAATATGCACAAATGTGATAGTGTGAAGTTACAACGTGATTGTCTGGCGGCAGTTACGTAAGCACGGCGCTACGGCGCTATTTTACAATTAAGGGGTGAAATATGAATATTTTGCAGAATGTCATCTTTGTTTTGTTGGGTCTTGTTGTGTTTTTTTATACCTTGAATTGCTTTTTTGATTCTCTCAAGAAGGCACGAAAGGAGCACGATTCGCCCTGGCCG
>CAZTKH010000018.1:6885-9155 GCA_964613925.1 uncultured Saccharimonas sp. (SeqCode) | reverse complement strand
TTACAAAATTGTTCAACAATTTCTAATATTTGAGGGATAATTGTTTTTTGAAGGTTCTCTAATTCTTCGGAATTAAATTTTGACAATACAAAATCAGCATCTTCCATGCGATCGCGGAGTTCGTTATTTGTGCCGACGCGAATGCGCCAATAGTCCTGGCCAATGTATGAGTTGAGTGATTTGATGCCATTATTGCCGCCATCACTTCCCCTTTGGCGAACGCGAATTGATCCAAATAGTAGAGCAAGATCATCGTGAATTACCAAAAAATCAGTAATTGGATTTAGTTTATAAAAATCAATTATTTTTTGAGCCGAAATGCCAGTTTCGTTGTAATAAGTAGTTGGTTTTACAAGCAAAACTTTTTCATTCGCAATTTGAATTGTGGCAATATGTGCGTTAAATTTACTCTGTTCGAGCCATTTTGTATTACATTTGTCTGCAAAAAAATCAAGGGTTGTGAAACCGATATTATGCCGTGTGTTTGCATATTTTGGTTCTGGATTACCCTGCGCAAAGATGATTTTCATAGCTATTCTTTCGCTTTTTTGGCCAGTTTTTCTTTATCTAATTGATCTTTTTCGCGATTGGCTTTGATTTGTTTTTCATCAATAAAGCTGAATTTTATAGGCGTGCCGGTGTAATCGTAGGTTTCACGCAATTGTCGTTCAAGATAGCGCTTATAGCTCCAGTGCAAAAACTTAAGATTTGATCCATAAACAACAAACCAAGGTGGATTGGTGTCGGTTTGAACCATATAGCGAAGTTTTGGATGTGAATTTTTGAGACCAGCTGGCGGGTGCATTTGCACGGCTTTTTGAAGCATGTCATTTAAGATGCGGGTCTTGGTTTCTTGTTTGCGACGATCATCAATTTCAACGGCTAGATCAAAAAGTTTAGTAACGTTTTGACCAGTTAAAGCACTGGTAAAAATTAATGGCGCCCAAGGTGTAAAATCAAAGGTTCTGGAAATTTTTGGCGCAATATTGTCGCGAGTATAAGCATCTTTTCCTTCGACACTATCCCATTTTGTAATTACAATTGCCATACCTTTTGCGGCATCGTTAATAATACCGCCAATGCGCTGGTCCAGTTGAGTATTTAGTTCGTTAGCATCCATTAACAAAAAACAAACATCAGATTGCTCGATGGCCGAAAGTGTACGAAGAACGCTAAATTTTTCAACACCAACTTCTTGCTTGCCCGGTTGTCGCATACCGGCTGTGTCCAACAGTTCAAGACTTCTATCACCATATCTAACCGAAATACGATTTACATCCCGAGTAGTTCCGGCGATATTTGCGACTAGGGCTTGCTGTTTACCGGCTAGTGAATTAAACAAAAAACTTTTGCCTACATTCGGACGACCAATTAAAGCTATTCGCAAAATGTCATCCGGAATATATTCGGTTTTTGCTGGGATAATCTCTGTAATAGCCTCTAAAATAGCCTCGGTGCCACGATTATGTTCAGCGCTGGTGCGGATAATCTTGTTAATACCAAGTCTTTTAAATTCGTCATTCGATAAACATCCTTTGATATCTGTTTTGTTGACTAGCAAGATTGTTGGTTTTTTGCTTCGTAGTGCTTTTTTAGCAACAAATTTATCTTTGTCGGAAGGATATTGTGTGCCGTCAACAACAACTAAGATTACATCGGCTGATTCGGCAGCTTCGGTAATTTGCTCTTGAATTGAAGCTTCAAAAGCGTCGTTTGGATCTTTGAGTCCGGCGGTATCGACTAGCCAAAAATTGTGATCTTCATATTCGACACGACCAATAACGTTATCCCTAGTAGTACCAGCTTCACGGGCTACGATAGCTTGTTGAGCGCGAACCATACGATTAAAAAGCGAACTTTTGCCGACGTTCGCTTGGCCAATGATTGCAACTGTTGGTAGTTTAGAAGCCATAAATTAGGTTAATTATAACAGAGATTACGACAGTTTGCGAGCGTAAGCTTTATTATATTAAATATATCACCTATTGGATATTTATAAATTTATATTCACCCGGCTTAATATCACCAAGTGCATAATTACCAAAATTGGTGCGATGTAATTTTATTACTGTGTAGCCAAGTGAGCCAAACGTTCTACGGATTTGTCGATTACGGCCTTCGTGCATGTTGATAATCCAATTTTTGCGGTCATTTTCGTCATTTAGCCGTTCGAGTTGAAGCTTGCTTGGCCCGTCATCTAGCTTGATGCCATAATCACATATCATCTGTTGATGAAGCGGCTCTAATGATCTGTCGAGACGAACATTATA
>CAZTKH010000018.1:3624-6785 GCA_964613925.1 uncultured Saccharimonas sp. (SeqCode) | reverse complement strand
TATTTGGAGTGATTGGATTCATTTATATAAGTATAACAGACTAATATAAATTAGATTTGGCTATTTTGGTTTGGATTGATTGGTGCTTGATTATTGGTCGTTGGTTGTGTACCGTTTAACTCTTGATTTATCAGAGATGCTATATCCATTGGGCTGTCCATTTGATTGATTGGGCTAATAACTCGATCGCCAAGAATTGCCTTTTGCTCTGGGGATATATATGGCTCTGGAGCTTGTTGTACTTGGGGTTGTTGTGGTTGGTTAAAAACAGTTGGCTGAGGTACGGATTGCGCAGGTTGTGGAGTTGGTTGAGCTGGCATATTAAATTGAACTGGCGCGCTTTCTGTTGGTGCAGGTGCGAAACTAGGCGTAGGTTGTACTGGTGTTGGTACTGGTTGGCTAATTACTTGCGCAGGAGGTGTGATACTTTGCGCTGGGGCTGGTGTTGCTAAAGGATTTGTGACTGGAACTTGCACGACATTTTGAGGCGTTAAGTTATTTGTAGTCATTGTTGGTTGTACTGTTTCTAATTGAGGAATTGGAGCGTTGATCGGTGTTGGTGCTGGAGTTGAGGGTTGTGCTGGCCTTACTGCAGCCGCTGTTAGCGGTGGAACTCCAAATAAAGATGTGTTTGGCGCGGCACTGGCGATCGGAGAATCTCCAAGAATATCATGAACCGCCCTAACGACATCTTCGATGCCGACTTGAGATTTCACAAGATAGCGATTAGCGCCAAGGGTTTCACCACGAGATCGTTGGTCTTCGCTGCTTAGGGCTGTCATCATGATGACTTTAAGGTCTTTTGTCTCTGGGGTGGAGCGAATAATGTCGAGCATATCAAAACCGCTAATTTTTGGCATCATTACATCGCTAATAATTAAATCTGGGCGTTCTTTTACGGCCATAGCCAAAGCTAATTCACCATCGCCGGCCGATATAATTTGATAACCCTCAGCAGTTAATCTCACGCCATAGATTTCGCGTAGGCTTTTATCATCTTCAACTAGTAATATTTTTGTCATAATTACTCCTATTGTAATAAAGTACTGTGTAAATTACCATACCTCTAATGTTTATTTTTGTTCTCTGTTCGGAATACTGACTGTCTGACCTCTGTTAATTGTTGGCGATGGATTGATGATTGTTTGTGGGTTAGTTTGTGCTGATTGTTGTGCGGCAAGTTGGCGTTGTTTGGCGACATATTCAGCAATTTGCTCGGCAGACAAGGCTTGTCCCCTTGGGACGTTGTTTTGCGTTGTTATTGGTGCTTGATTGATATTAGTAGTCGGATTGTTCATTGTGGTAGAGCTTTCGTTGGCAATAGCCGGTTTATCCACTGGAATTTGTGTTGTGGCTTCGTTTGCTGATGTCAAACCTGACTGCTCTTTTATTGCTTCTTGTTCTGTAATTTGTGCAGCTTCTTGGCTATTTATGCGCGGTAATTCAACAAAGAAAGTACTGCCTTGATTATAAACACTTTCAGCCCAAATTCGTCCGTCCATAAGTTCGACCAATCGCCTAGAAAGATAAAGTCCTAGCCCGGTGCCACCAATATCGCGTGTATTCTTATTATCAACACGATAAAATTTTTGGAAAAGATGAGGCATGTCTTCGGCGGGTATTCCAATACCGCTATCTTTGATACTTACTACTACCCTATCTTCGTCGCCGGTGACATCAATCAAGATTTCGCCTTTTGGCGTATATTTTATAGCATTCTCAATAAGATTATCCATAACTTCGCGAATATGATCGTTGTCTAGATTAACCAAAAAAACTGGTGCGATATTTTTGTCTAAAACATTGTCGTCGGGTATTGGTTTGTATACTAATTTTATTGATTTGGCGGATGCCTTCGCTTTTAGCCCTAATGTAATATCATGCAAAAAAGTGACAATATTTATAACTTTTGGATTATTAGACATACGACCGTCGTCAGCTTTTGAGACGTCTAATAAGTCTTGAAAAAGATGGCCAAGGTGTTGAGCTGATTCGTGGGCCTTTTGAATATAATCGCGCGCCCTATCGTCCACTTGGGCGGTTTGTGGGTTTAGGGCAAGGCCTAGATATCCTTCGATTGATGCGACTGGTGTGCGCATTTCGTGGCTAGCTGTACTAATAAATTCAGCTTGCTCTCTCTCCTCTGCTTTTTCACTTGTAATATCGTGAAAAACAGCAATAATACCAGAGCCTAACTCGCCAACTGGTGAAACAACCAATGATGCAATTAGTTTTTTACCTGTTTTTGTTACTAGTGACAGGTTGTTAGTTCTAACTTGCTGATTGGTATTTAAAACTTGTTGAATTGGATCGGCTTGAGCATTTAGCTCTTCGTTTTTTTGATTGACCAATTGTAAGACGGATTTGTAGTTTAGGTTAATTGCATCTTGTTTTGACCAGCCAATTAACTCTTGGGCAGCTGGGTTGATTAGTTGAATTAGTCCATTGCTGTTTATAGTGACAACGCCGTCGCCAATGGCATTGATAATAACTTCAGATCGGCTTGTTAATTCATCTAATTCGTCTTGTTTATTATTGAATTTTTTTGTATCTTCGCTTGCTTCTTGGTTTTTATTTTTTTGATAAAAAGCGCTAATAATAAGAGGAATAATTGCGCAAAATATTAATGAAATAATTAAGTTAAGTGAGAAATTTCCATTTAGATATTGCATCGACGCATAAATAAAACTAAGAATAAAAATTAGTAATATGCCCCAGATACCAAAAATACCAGCTAGAAAACTTATTATTGCCCAAATTGCGATGTATATAGAACTACTATTTTGTGTCTCAAAAATAAAACTGATAGCTAGGGCAATTAAAAGTAAATAGATGATTATTGAATAAGGCGTTTTTGATTTTGTTGGGGTCCAGAAGAAAAAAATAGCACTTAACACTAACGAGACGGAAGCAATTAACAGAGAATATATATTTATTGTGACTGAATTAATTTGGTTTGGGATTAATATAAATTGATTAAGACAAAATAAAATAACAATAGCTAACGATATAGCAAATGTGGCCGTACAGACTCTGCGGTGCCAGACTTGATTTACGGAAATAGGTTTTATATTGCCCCCTGATTTTTTATTATCTAAAATTATTATGATGTTTATGCTATTTTTTTTCAAGTACGATAAACAAGGCTCTTACATTAATCA
>CAZTKH010000018.1:0-3524 GCA_964613925.1 uncultured Saccharimonas sp. (SeqCode) | reverse complement strand
TGATGTTTATGCTATTTTTTTTCAAGTACGATAAACAAGGCTCTTACATTAATCAATAATCTCAACTATTTTATTGTGGGACTTAAAGCCGCTTATAATCTTTAATTTTGATTTTGGCACATCTAAATGCTTTGAAAGAAGATTTATAGCGGCTGTATTTGCTTGACCATCTTTGGCAATTTCACGAATATAAATTATGAAAGTTCCGTCCGCATTATTGATGATAAGTGGCCCTTTTTTGCTATTTGGTTTTACTTGAATACTAATTTTCATTTTGTTCTATTGAAATCAATGCGTAGGTTTTATAATCGGATTCTTTTGTATTAATGCGATATCCAGAGCTTGTGGCTTGACCGCCTGTGCTGCCGGTAGCATACTTTTGTCCGTTAACAGTTAAGGTATATTGAACAGCTTGGCCAGACCAAAAACAAGTTTGATTTTCGGGGCATTGGTCGTTTACAAAATTAACAATTTCAGCCGAAACATCTCTGTCTTTAAGTTTAGTAATTTGACCTTTTTCAAGCCTAACTTGGCTATTTAGATTGGTTAATATTGTGTTATTAATTTTTATTTCTGGCAAGAGGAAAAAAATTACAACCAGAATTGCTAATAATAGTGTAAAAATTATAAAAAACATCTTATGTTTTTTAACAAAGCTAATAGAATTAATAATCGGGCGTTTTTTATTTATTTTTTTTGCGACATGAGGGTCGACGCCAATTTGTTCGTCATTAAATATTTTTTCGTCGTCAAGCATATTTCTTTACTATTATATCCTAATTTTTTGTTTGCTTTGGTATAATTACAACTGTATTTATTTGTAAAAGGAGGGATACCTATAATGTCTAATACAAAAAGAACATGGCTCTTTCGCGAAGGTAATGCGTCTATGCGTGATGAACTTGGCGGCAAGGGTGCTAACTTGGCCGAGATGAATAATATCGGTTTGCCGGTACCGGCTGGTTTTACGATTACTACGATGACTTGCAATGAATATGTTGCTGAAGGTAAGATGCCGGATGGTTTGATGGATGAGGTAAAAACTGCTTTGGCTGATGTTGAAAAAACTATGGGCAAAAAATTGGGTGATCCAATTAATCCCCTGCTTGTTTCGGTTCGATCGGGTGCAAAATTTTCAATGCCTGGTATGATGGATACGGTTTTAAATCTTGGTATGAACGATCAGGTTGCTGAATCTTTAATTGAAAAAACCGGCAATCCTCGCTTTGTCTATGATTCTTATCGTCGCTTTTTGATGATGCTTTCTGATGTGGCCTTTTCTGATGGTGTAAACAAACTTGCAAAGCATGATTTCGAAAATATTTTTTATGAACTAAAGTCTAAGCTTGGTGTTAAAAATGATATGGATGTTGATGCCGAAGGTTTAAAGACTTTGGTTGGGCTATATAAGGATCATATTAAAACGCAACTTGGTCGAGATTTTCCACAAGATGTCTTTGAACAGTTGCAAACTGCAATTGAGGCAGTTTTTAAATCTTGGAATAATGAACGAGCGGTAATTTATCGCCGAAAAGAAAAAATTTCTGATAGTTTAGGCACTGCCGTTACTGTTCAATCAATGGTTTTTGGAAACATGGGCGACGATTGTGGTACGGGCGTGGCTTTTACTCGCAATCCTTCAAATGGTGAAAAAATGGTCTTTGGCGAATACTTGATGAATGCGCAAGGTGAAGATGTTGTTGCGGGTGTTCGTACTCCAATGCCTATTATTGAATTGGCGACGCAAAATCCAGCAATTTTCAAAGAATTTACGGATGTTTGCGATAAGCTTGAAGGCCACTACAAAGATATGCAAGATATCGAATTTACGATTGAGCATGATAAACTATATATTTTGCAATGTCGTAACGCTAAACGTTCTGGTATGGCTGCAGTAAAAATTGCGGTTGACATGGTTTCTGAGGGGTTAATTGATAAAAATACTGCCTTGACACGCGTTAGCCCAGAACAACTTGATCAGTGTTTGCACCCAGTTATCGCTTCGGGCACAAAATATAATGTTTTAGCAAAAGGCTTACCGGCTGGTCCGGGCGCTGCTAGTGGTATTGCGGTTTTTGATGCAAAAACCGCCTCAGAGCTTGGCAAAGGTGCTAAGGGTCAAAAAGTTATTTTGGTTCGGGCTGATACAAGTCCAGATGACTTAAAGGGAATGCTTGCTTCTGAGGGTATTTTAACAGAGCGAGGCGGTATGACTTCCCACGCTGCTTTGGTGGCTCGTGGTTTTGGTATTCCAACCGTGGCCGGCTGTTCATCTATTAAGGTTGATGCCAAAAATCGACAAGTTGTGATTGGCGACAAAATTATAAAAGAGGGCGAAGCTTTGTCGATTAACGGTTCTTTGGGCGAAGTTATTGAAGGCTCAGTCGCTGTAGTTGCCCCTGAAATCACTGGTGATTTTGGCCAATTGATGACTTGGGCTGACGAAGTTCGACGACTCCATGTCCGAGCTAATGCTGATACTCCAGAAGACGTGGCTTTGGCTATCAAATTTGGTGCAGAAGGTGTTGGGCTATGTCGAACTGAGCATATGTTCTTTGCCTCTGATCGAAGGCCAATCGTTCAGGCTATGATTATGGCTGAAACTGATGAGAAAAGAAAAGTTGAGCTTGATAAACTACTCACCTTTCAAAGAAAAGATTTTGTAGAGATATATAAAGCCTTAGACGGTCGTCCAGCTACGATTCGTTTAATTGATCCGCCACTTCACGAATTCTTGCCAAACCTTGAAAGTTTGATTGAAGAAGTTGCAAAAAACAAGGCGCTAGGCAATGACGTTTCAGAGACCGAAATAATGCTCACTAAGGTTAAATCAATGCATGAGGTTAACCCAATGATGGGTCTTCGTGGCTGCAGGTTGTCAATTGTATTTCCACAGATTGTCGAGATGCAAATCCGCGCAATTCTAGAAGGAGCTATTGAATCAAAAAATGCTGGAATTGAGGCGCATCCTGAAATTATGGTTCCACTCGTTGGCCATGTTAACGAATTAAAGTGGTTGCGCGAAAAAATTGAGGGTTTTGCTAAAGAGATTATTAACCAATCTAATCAGGCAATTGATTACAAGGTTGGTACAATGATTGAAATTCCAAGGGCTGCACTAACAGCCGATCAGATAGCTGAAAGTGCCGAATTCTTCTCATTTGGCACTAATGATTTAACGCAAATGACTTTTGGATTCTCTCGAGATGATTCAGATAAATTCTTAAAGCCTTATCTTGAAAACAAGATTTTGGCTGGCGATCCGTTTGAATCAATTGACCAAGAAGGTGTCGGCCAGTTAATGAAAATTGCAGTTGAAAAGGGCCGCTCGGTTCGCCCTGATCTTAAAACTGGCATCTGTGGCGAGCATGGTGGCGAAGCGGCCTCTATTGCCTTTTGTCACAAGATTGGTCTAAATTATGTCAGCTGTAGTCCGTTTAGGGTGCCAATTGCCCGCCTTGCGGCTGCTCAGGCTGCTATTAGAAGCGGGGATGAGAAGTAATTTTTACTTCTGCTTCACAATA
>CAZTKH010000017.1:9079-10788 GCA_964613925.1 uncultured Saccharimonas sp. (SeqCode) | reverse complement strand
CCTACTCCAGAGCCAAAAAAATGCCCCCTCAACCCATCAATCCCTGCAGATGACAAAAGATGCAAACCATGCCCAGGCAACGAATCGATTTGGATTAACGACCCGGCTTGTAAGCCAAATATATCCAAATCAAAAACAGCTATCAATACGTCTCATGGATACGTAAACGCATCTACGATAACCGCCCAAGCCGGAGATAGAATAAGCTATACAATTACGGTAAAAAACTCGGGGCTTGACTCAGATACATTGACACTAAATGATAATTTAACCGATGTACTTGAATATGCCACAATTATAGATAGTGGCGGCGGAACTCTCGATAAAACAACAAAAATAATTTCATGGCCACAGATTGAATTAAAACCAAATAGCACTCAAACAAGAACATTTACTGTAAAAATACTAGATAAAATTCCTACTATGGCAAAAGGCTTAAGCAATCAAAACTCCTACGATTGTAGGGTTGTTAACACTTTTGGCAACTCAACATCGTTTGCTGTAAATTGCCCTATAGAAAAAATAATTGAAACAGTCGCAACAGAATTGCCAAAGACTGGTCCTGCAGACAATATAATATTTGGGTGTATTGCCCTTGCACTCGCAGTTTACTTCTACTTTAGGAATAAACAACTCGAAAAAGAAGTCAGAATCATACGCAACAACACTAACACGGGGACAATATTATTATCATGAGCGAAAGACAAGAATTTTATAACCAGTCAGAAAAAAATAAACCAATAGAGGCTTCTTTAGATACATACAACCAAACCGAAAAAGAGCATAGATTTGAAAAATCATCAGAGCTATCAAGAGAAGAAGTTGAAAAACAAACCGAAAAAGCTCGCAGTGAAGTATCAGAAGCAATCATTAAGACTGAAAAAAACAGCAGAAACGCCGAAAAAGAACAATCAAATAGCGCGCCATCAAGACGTGGGCCTATTAGCAAAAAACAAAAAAACGAAAGCTACAAAAAAACTATAAAACAAGTACAAAAAGAGTTGCCGGTCGGTAGTCGAACTTTTAGTAAAATCATCCATAATAAAGTAATAGAAAGTGCTAGCGATAAAATTGGGTCAACTATAGCTAGGCCCAACGCTATGCTTAGCGGAGCATTGTTGGCTTTTATATTTACTCTAGTAACTTATGTAATTGCAAAAAAATCCGGTTATGTCTTATCCGGCTTTGAAACTATTGGCTCGTTTGCGCTTGGATGGTTGGTTGGCATCGTTTTTGACTATCTACGCGTACTAATAACTGGCAAAAAATAATAAATACAGTTTAAATAATTAGATAAACAAGTCCGTTGGTTATCTAATTTTGACGACTACTTCGTCATCATTTTTATCTTCACTCTGCCTAATAACTAGTTCATCACCCACTAATACATCGTCTTCTTTTCTAACCTGGCTAAGATTTGAGGTGTTGTCTATTGGTTTATTCTGAAGTTGCTGTCTCTTTGCGAGCCACTCGTCTAAAAATGAAGGTCCAGACGAATTTTTGACATTACCCTGCTCGTCGTTGCCAATTCGGGCAGCATTCATCTGCGTCATTTTTTCCTGCTGTATTTTCTTTATAGCGTCTATCTTTGCTTTTCTAGCAGCGTCACCCACACCAAGCCTTTGGAAAATTTCCTTTTCAACAACCGCCCTTGGCTTGCCATATTTTGCCGCTGAAAGCTTTTTTAAAGCGTCTCGAAGCTCTGGATT
>CAZTKH010000017.1:0-8979 GCA_964613925.1 uncultured Saccharimonas sp. (SeqCode) | reverse complement strand
CTGAGTCATGAATTGATTAGCCAAAACAAGATTTAGTCGATATTTTCGAGCTTCAGATAAGATTGTCTGAAAACTATCCGTTGCAAAATTTTGAAACTCATCAACATACAAAGCAAAATCTTCACGTTGATCTTCTGGCATATCTGCCCTACCCATAGCGGCAGCCTGGAATTTCATCACAAAAATCATACCAAGAAGCTGAGAGTTTAGCTCACCCGTGCGACCCTTTGAAAGATTAACTAACAAAATTTTCTTTTTATCCATAATTTCGCGAATGTTAAAGCCGCTCTTAGTCTGCCCCAATATATTTCGCATCATTTCATTTGATAAAAAGGCACCAAACTTACTAACAAACCAGCCCAAAACTTCCGATTTATTTGCTTCACTTGTCTGAGCCATCTCTTTATTCCAAAAATCAAGAACGGTATGATCGGTAACATACTTTAATTTTTCATCTGTAAACGCCTGGTCGTTAAATACTTGTGGAACTTCAATAAAAGTCGAGCCATTAGGATCGCTCATGATTGTCAAAGCAGCATTTCGAAACCAATGCTCATAACGTGGTCCAATAATACCAGTGTGACCCGGATCATAAAGTTTTATCAACATTGAGATGGTTTCTTGAATTAAAAAGTCACGCTGGTCTTGATTATCAAATTCAAACAAATTTAATCCAACTGGATTCTCCATATCACCAGGACTGAAATATATCACATCCTCAACACGCTCTTTTGGCACCATGCCGAGCAATCGTTCAGCAGAATCACCGTGCGGATCAATGAAGGCAAAACCCCTTCCGTCCATCATATCTTGATAAGCCAAATTCTCTAGCAAAACCGATTTTCCCGTACCTGTTTGACCAATCATATAGGTATGGCGTCGTCGATCGTTTGTGCCGAGTCTAATTGGTTTTCTTACACCCCTAAATTCGTTATAGCCCAACAAAAAACCCTCTTCCATTACTTGAGTTGGTCCATCAACCTGTTTGGCAGCTTGGCGTTGTACTTGTGATGTAGGTATATTATTTTGATTTGGTAAATGAAAGATAGTCGCAAGCTCAACGCTATTTAAAATATTTTGATTAATTGTTTGAGGAAAAAATCTAAATATATAAGACGTCACAAGTTCTTCAACGTCTTTTGAGGCATTAAATTTAAATCCGTTATTAGTTGGCGAATCAAATAAAGAAAAGGCCGCAATAATATTTTTTAGCAACACTTGAGCTTTTGCGGAATTTTCAGAAGATACCACAACCCTAATTAATGTTTCATAGCCAGGATTTCTCGTTTTTTGCTCAATAGAATCAACTAGATTTTGTTCCAATGAAGTGAGTTGTTTATCTTCCGGTTTTGATTCTTTTTGTTCTGGCGGTTGCCATAAAGCCTCAAGAATACTTCTTGGACTAAATATTCCGCTCAATCCACCAGATTTTGAACCTTTATCTTTTTTTATTTTGTTTGCGGCATATACAGAATTTTTCGTCCAACCCTCTATGGCTGGTCGTAGCATAATTTGTATAGCCACGCCATCGTCTCGTCCAGCAGTAGACAATGCGTTCAACATAGTCATAGTAGCGTCACGTTTAGTTTCTTGGTAAGTAGCAATTGGAAAAACGTAATTCTTTTTTAACGTAAACTCGCCACCAATTGTACCACTGACTTTACCAACCTCATTAAAGATATTTTTTTCTTCAACTTCTTCTAGGCGAGCCGATGGATATGCTGCAATAATTGCCTGACTGATAACATCAACTAGAACAGTTGGAACTACCGCATAATAATGTATCAGGCCTTTATGCGCAATAATCTCAAAAGAAATGTGCCGCTGACCGTAAACTTTCGTTTTAAAACCTTTGGTCGCAGTACTGGATATAATATTGTACATAATTTGCGCCTGGGATAAAATTTCCTCCGTAACATCCCGCTCGTCCCGTCCGTTGCCCTCTAAATCTTCACTCGAAGGTGGTATGTGTATATATATAGGTATCATTTTTAAACCACGTTCGTAGTTTTTTGCCTCCCTAACAACGTTTCGATACTGAATAAAGATAAAAGCAGAAATAATAGCCAACACACTTAAAATAACAAGAACGGTAAGTATTTGACTGATAAGTTTTGCTTCCATATTATTTATGACGAGCCAATCTTTCTTCCATATCTTTTTTCAATATAATCCGCTTGTAGCTTATTAACTTCTTCGTCCTGCATGTATGGATCTTGTCTATATTCAGCAATAATTTTTTTAGCTTTCTCAACCCAATCTTTTTCTATCAAGTCTTCATCGCTCGCAATTAGTGGATTGCCACTTACCAATAGACTACTAGCGGCGCTATCGTCTAATACTTTTGGAAGCTCATCTACTGTATTTTTTACATCATCAACAGACGGATTCGCATCATTCTGCGGTAAATAGTTTTGTGAAACAATACCTTGTGCCATATCCGTTATTATATCATGATTGCATCCAGCTTATGCAAACAATTATCGAATTCTTTTTGATATATATAAACATCCAATAATTACAAATAAGAAAACAAGAATAATCTCATATACACCAGAAGCGCCTACAGATTTTAACGCAAGAATCATAACTGGCGTAGTAGATATAATTGCAGAATATATACAAGCATTTTTTAGTGTTAATGGTATAAATGGCTTTCTAGTCATTAACAATAAGAACATGCGCGAGACTAGCTTGCTAAAAAAATACATTAAAAAAGTCACCAAACCAAATGATGACATATATATCAAAGATAGAACAACAATAATTAAGAGAGGTCCAGCTGAAGTTGGCGTTGTTAAATTAGTTATTAGTATTAATAAGCAGAGGCTTACTAATGAAATAGTGGATATAATTATTTTTAACATACTAACGCTAATTATATCACTTATGTAAATGATTTGAGTCCGGACGACAGACCTATATGCTAGAGTAGCGACAAACGCCCAATAAAAAAATAAGTGGCGTGCGAACTGCTAGCGACCTGTCGTCGCAGACTACTGTACTGACCGCTCCGAGAAATCTCGGGGCATATGTACAAAATTTGTGTTTTCCCTGTTTGTTTTAAACCGGTACTAACCCAAAACGCTCGTTTTGACAGAACGTCGATGGTGTCATAATAATCACCAAAAAGGTGCGTAACTTGCATTTTCAAGTTATATAAAGGTGACCTGATACCATCGATCATCCGCCAAAGGAGCAATAATTTTTTAATGTTTCAAGCTTTTTTCTGTTATTTTTGTTTTTATCTAAGCCTGTAAAAAATATAGCACAAGAACGATAATTGGTCAATATTTTTATCGATAAATTTGTTGTACAAAATAAAAACATTCCTTATATTTATATATTCTACATCTTTAATTAACGTTGTTTTTTGCACAATTTATTTATGTAATTATTACTACAGTATATTTATAGCCACTAAAAGAGTCTGGTTTAGCTACACCAAGAATATATCAAACTCCACTTCAAATATTGGCTTGGCGCTAAAATAAATACACATCCGTAGTTACAAAGCACTTGCCTATTATTTTTAAGCGCCGACAACAAACTTATGGCTATTACGAGACTCGTAATTTTTTTATTATATGCCAACAAATAATTAATTTGTTTGTTTATATTTATACGCATTATTAAAATAATTTAATTATTTAAATATTTTTAATAATATTCATTGCTTTTTTATTATTGCTCAAATCGTCATTTGATTTAATTTGCCAACAATTTATTTTATATAATGCTGCTTTTATTTTACAGTGGATCTGCGCAAGACTATTACATGTTTGGCCGAGTAACCCAGACTTTATCTTTAGCCTATTTTTTACAAAAATTTTTATATATCATATCAAAAATACGTAGTATTTTTTACTTAGTATATTTTAATAATTGTTATTGACACAAGCACGATGGCGCTATATTATAGGGGTAGCTTCTGAATAAAAAAATTATACAGAGGCCAAAAACAAAAAGATTATTAAAAACTCCACAAAAAAACAACCGTTCCTCGCAGGCGGTTGTTTTTATTTTGATATCTATCAAAAAATCACTATAATTGGTGGAGCTGCGGGGAATCGCACCCCGGTCCGAAAGGTAACCTATTATTTATCTACAAGCTTAGATTGATTTAGCTTTTACTACTGCATAATTAAAGATCAAACAAAAAAATTATGTTAGTAGCGCAATATAATTTTCTTAACACCAGTTGCTCCCCTGTTATTAAGTAATCAGCAAAGAATATATCACCTACGTCTTTACATGCTGACTAAAAAACGAGATGGCTCAAATTAAATTCGAGCTGTTGCTAAAACTGGCATCTGAAATGCACTGGCAAAACCAGATACGAGGCTTTTAGCTTTTGCAATAATTGTTGCAATTAATTGTGCACTTACGCGTGCTTTCGACTTGCAAAATAATCTGTTAAAGTCCTTCCGTCGAAAGCTAAATCAGCCCCAACATTCTTGATTATATTATCATAGTTTGCATAAAAATAAAAGCTATGCTTAAATTAAGCTTATGGTAGCCAGAGTTATGACAGTCGCTCCAATGGGATTTGAGGGTTATGTAATTGAAGTTGAAAGCGATGCTTCAAAATCACTGCCCTCTTTGCAAATTGTTGGACTCGGCAACAAGGCTATTGAGGAAGCGAAAGAAAGAGTAAAAAGTGCAATTTCAAATTCACTGCTCGATTTCCCTAAAAAGCGCATCACGATTAACCTTGCGCCGGCAGAATTACCCAAAGACGGCGCCCATTACGACCTACCGATTGCATTATCGATATTATGCGTTAGCGGACAAATAAAACAAAAAGAGCTAGATGGATGCATTTTTGCCGGTGAACTAGCCTTAGACGGCACCGTAAGGCCAATTAAGGGTGTTATTAATATCACACAAAAAGCTAAGCAGGCCGGTTATAACAACATCTATATTCCCGACAGTAACGTTGAACAAGCGTCTCTGGTAAAAGACATTAATATATTTGGAGTAAAATCTATAAAAGATTTATTTCTTCATCTTAAAAAAGAAAAACTAATAGAACAATACTCTAGAATCGAAGAAGAAAAAGCTAATAACAAACCTCCGCTATCTCCAGTTCTGGACGAAATTAAGGGCCAAGAACAGGCAAAAAGAGCCTTAATAATTGCAGCTGCAGGACATCATAACCTATTAATGTCCGGAACTCCCGGCGCCGGCAAAACAATGCTGGCAAAATCATTAGTAAATCTACTACCGGAACTAACAAAAGAAGAACAGCTAGATGTAACAAAAATACATAGTCTCGCTGGAAAAATTGCCGGAGAGATAATCGACAAACGCCCATTTAGATCGCCACACCACACCTCAAGCCTTATCTCGATAGTTGGTGGAGGTAATCAACCAAAACCAGGCGAAGTAAGCATGGCGCACACCGGAGTACTATTTTTAGATGAAATGCCAGAATATCCAAGACAAATATTAGAATCTTTAAGACAACCTTTAGAAGATAAAAAAATTGATATAAGTCGAGCTAACGGAAGGGTAAGTTATCCTGCTGATTTTATGCTAATTGCTACAATGAACCCCTGCCCTTGCGGATATTACGGTGATCAAACTAAAGAATGTACTTGCACTAACAACCAAATAGCCCAATATCAGAAAAAAATATCTGGACCCCTCATGGACCGAATTGATCTTACGGTAAATGTTTCAAAAGTCCCGAGCGAATTATTATTAGAAAACAAAACGTTGTCACAGAATCAACATTTAATAGCATTAAAGTCTATTAATGCTGCAATTCATAGGCAAAGAATTCGCTACAATAGTAGTACTAAATACAACGCATCATTGACAAATTCAGACATTAATCGATATTTACACATATCGGATGAGGCAAAAAGCCTGCTCACAAAAGCCTCTGATCGCCTATCGCTTAGTGCGCGTAGCTACTTTAAAATAATAAAAGTTGCACAAACTATAGCCGATCTAGGTGAAAGCGAAACAGTTGATGCTTGCCATATTAGCGAAGCTCTTCAGTATAGAAAATAACCATTGTTATAAAACCTAGAAAATACTTGAATTATATAGCTATATCTGATAGAATTACTACCGAGTAACGTCCAATCGTAAATGATTGTAAAATATTTCAATCAAGGAGAAAAAGCGATCAGTAATTCAATTCGCATTAACAGAGAAATTCGGGCCGAAAAACTACGTGTAATTGGTCCAGACGGTAGTCAGTTAGGTATTATGGGATTGTCTGAAGCATTAAAAATTGCTGAAGACGCCGGTGTCGACTTAGTCGAAATATCACCAAACGCTCAACCGCCTGTCGTAAAAGTTGTTGACTGGGGAAAATACCAGTATCAAAAAATGAAAGAACAACACAAGAACCAGAAAAAAGCTAAGGCCGTTGAATTAAAGCAAATGCGCATAGGCTTAAAGATAGGCACTAACGACCTAGAAATTAAGTTAAAAAAGATCCGTGAGTTTTTGGAAGATGGACATAAAGTAAAGATTTTTATTTTATTCCATGGCCGAGAAATGGCCCATCAAGAACTTGGTTACGAAATGATTAATAAAATCGTAAACCTCCTAGAAAACGACGCAATATTAGAACAAAAACCTCAGATGGCTGGACGCAACCTGAGCATAGTAATAAGGAGTAAATAATGCCAAAGTTAAAAACCCATAAGGGTACATCAAAACGAATCAGTATTACTGGTACAGGTAAATTGATGCGAAGCCGTGCATTCGGCAATCACATGCTTGCAAAAAAAAGCAAAGGTCGCAAACGAGCAATTAAAACCGCCGCTACTGTCACAGGTGCAATGGCACAAAACGTAAAACGAGCACTAGGTATCTAAAGGAGAAAATATGCGAGTAAAAAGAGGCGTTCCAGCAACAGCAAAACACAAAAAAATTCTAAAACTAGCAAAAGGTATGCAACATTACCGAACTAGTTCTTTTAGGATGGCAAAACAAGGTGTTATTAAAGCTTTAACATATGCTTATCGAGATCGACGCAATAAAAAACGCGACCTTCGCGGTTTGTGGATTACAAGAATTAATGCAGCAGCCCGAGAATTAGGCTTAACTTACGGTAAATTAATGAGTGGTCTAAAAAAATCAAACATTCAACTTGACCGAAAAGTCCTATCAGAAATTGCAGTTAGCGAACCAGCCGCATTTGCAAAAATCGTAAACGAAGTAAAATAGTATTTTACGCAAAAACAATTAAAACGACCGCAACTATGAGAAAATGCGGTCGTTTTAATTGGTAGTCCATCGGTAAGCCGGGTTCTGTCTTGGATGATTATCTATCTAGTCATATAGTTGCCTACATGATCAAGCGGTTATCGATCTACGGACGAGTAGCCCTTATATGTAAATCTCCTTGCAGTTGGCGGGGTTTACCTTCAACTTATGTCACCATAAATTGCTGTGGGCTCTTACCCCACTCGTTTCACCTTTTCCATCCTTTGCACAAGGCTACAGATGGTAGTATCGTTTCTGTGGCACTTTCCCTAGAGTTGCCTCCGGTTGCCGTTAGCAACCGCCATACTCTATACTGCCCGGACTTTCCTCTCCGACATTTGCATATCGGGGCAATCATCTAATGAACTCCCAAACATTATTATATATATATTTATATAAAAAACAACAAAATATCCCAGGAAGCTTTTAAGCGCTAGATATTCCCGCCTTATAGGCAAGTGGGTGCTCGCAATCTATCTCCACGGAGACAAAATCATTAAAGCTCCCTATCCGAATGATTATTCAGGAAAATCATATACGCCTAGGTTCAACCTGGGACACTTCTATTATACCATTTTTTAGGCACCGAATATCCAAGAAAAAACACTAATAACAAATCCAGTCGCAATAGTCATATACTTTCCAAAATATGAACCCAATACAAGAATAAGCAAAAAGACAAAAATTACACCGTATCTTTCTATAGCTTCCATACCACGGCGCACAAATTCTGGCGCTAAAGTATATAGTAGTCTTGAACCATCTAATGGCGGTATGGGTAACATATTAAATACAAAAAAACCCAAATTAACAGATACAGATATTACTAATATTTGAGAGACTATCGGGTTACTATTTTTTAACAATGCCAATATCCCATATGATAAAAAAGCAATCATTAAATTAGTTAATGGACCAGCCATGGCGACAATTGCAATCCCCCAGTCGCCAAACTTTAACCTACTTGAATTAAACGGAACTGGCTTTGCACCTCCAAAAACAGGTGCTCCTGCTATCGCCAGTAATACCGGAACGATTAAAGACATTACCGGATCAATATGCTTTATAGGATTTAAAGTAAGCCTCCCAGACAATTTGGCCGTATCATCACCAAGCCAATAACTGGAATATGCGTGCATAGCTTCGTGCAAGGTCATAGAAAATAAAATTACAAGAATTACTATAACAACGTAAATAAGGTCAAAACTCATAAAAATATTATAGCAGTTTAGAACAAAAATTACATTTTAAGGGATAGTGTTGTTGACTCAAAGTAAAAAAAGCTATATACTAATACAGATTGTAAAATATAAGTGAGAAAAAAATATGGCATCACGCTGTGAATTAACTGGAAAAGGTAAACAATTTGGCCACAATGTTAGCTTCTCTTTAAGGCGAACAAATCGTGTTTTTAAACCAAACCTTCAGAAAAAAACTTTTGAAGTAGACGGTAAAAAAATTACAATGACCCTCAGCACTAGTGCTATCCGCACTCTTAAAAAGAAGAAAATAATCGCTTAATTGCTTTATAAAAATAAAAATACCTCTATTTAAGAGGTATTTTTATTGTATTTTGAATTAACTTCGCGTTAACTCGATAATCTTCATTGCGTCCTGCAACGGCAAAGCCTGCTTAACTTTATACTTTGCCATCGTTTCGACTGGTGTGCCAAGCTCTGAAATAAATGATTGCAAGCTATCCTGAGGTACTTCATATTTTAATTTTGAATCTTGATAATGGACCGGAAT
>CAZTKH010000016.1:3306-11435 GCA_964613925.1 uncultured Saccharimonas sp. (SeqCode) | reverse complement strand
TCTATATGACAAAAACTTTAATTGAAATAATGGCGCCAGCGGGCAGCTTTGAATCGCTGGAAGCAGCTATAAAAGCTGGTGCGGATTCTGTATATTTTGGAGTAACGCAACTTAATATGCGAGCACGAGCTTCGGCTAATTTTACGATTGAAGATATGGGTAAAATTGTGGCTCGAGCAAAAAAGGCCAAAGTACTAACATATTTAGTTGTAAATACATTGTTATATGACCACGATATGGATATTGTTCGCAAATTAATTAATGCTGCCAAAAAATATGGCGTTGATGCAATTATTGCTTTTGACTTTGCGGCGATGAATTATTGTAACAAAATTGGCATGCCGGTTCATGCAACTATTCAATTTTCAATATCGAATTATGAAGCTGTTAAGTTTTTTTCAAAGATGACCAATCGGGTTGTTTTGGCACGCGAGCTAACGCTTGATCAAATTAAGGCAATCCACAATAAAATTGTTGAAGAAAATTTAATTGGCAATGAAGGCCGGCTAATGGAAATTGAAGTTTTTGGACATGGAGCGTTATGTGTTGCTCAATCCGGACGTTGTTGGATGAGTCTATATACGCAAAATGCCTCAGCAAATCGTGGTGCGTGTTTACAAAACTGTCGACATGCCTATAAAGTCACTGATATTACTACTGGAAAAGAATTAGTTTTGGATAATCAGTATATTATGTCGGCTGCTGATATTTGTACAATTGATTTCTTGGACAAATTTGTCGATGCTGGTGCTTCGGTATTAAAAATTGAGGGTAGGGGGCGAGCACCCGAGTATGTTTATACGGTTGTTTCTACTTATAAAAAAGCCCTCAAAGACATCGTAGAAGGAAATTATACCAAAGAAAAAATTGATGAATATTTCAAAGATTTGGAAACTGTTTTTAATCGCAAACTTTCTCACGGTAATTTTTTCCTTGGAAAAGAAGTTGGCGAATATTCAAACACTTATGGATCGGCCGCGACTGAAGAAAAAACATATAAAGGCAAGGTTACGAATTATTTTTCTAAACAAGGCGTTGCGGAAATTTCATTAGATGCTGGTGAATTAAAAACCGGAGAGAAAATATTATTTACTGGTGAAAAAACCGGTGTTGTTTTTGGTATAGCCGATGAAATTAGAATTGATGACAAGACGGTTTTATTGGCTCCACAAAAAAGCGTTATATCGATAAAAGTAGATGAAAAAGTCAGAAAAAATGATTTATTTTATACAGTTGCTAAAAAAGTTAACCTACAAGATTATGATTACGGAAAACTAAATGGCTAGCAATAAGTTTATAATTTCTCAACAAAGAAAAAATTGCATTGGCTGCGGTTCTTGCGCTGTGTATTCTCCTGATTGTTGGAAAATTAATGACCAAGATGGAAAAGCGGATTTGGTTGGTGGGGTAAAAAAGGGCATTGTTATGGTTGCTGAAGTCGGGATGGAATATTTAGAAGAAAATAAAAAAGCCGCTAACGCTTGTCCGATGCAAATTATAAAACTGAATAAATAGTGCCGATTAGTTTTTAGCGATAATTTTTATGGTTTTTCGTTTGGCAAAAGTTACTCATCAAATTTATTGCTATTGATTATCTCTTGGATAGCAGATTTACATTTTCCGCAGACTGAACCGGCGCCAGTTCTATTTTGGATATCTTCGATAGTTTTGCAGCCGTCGGCAATTGCTATTTCGATGCCTTCTTCGGTAGTTCCAGCGCAATGACAGATAATTTTTGATGATTTTTCAGGAAAAGCTTTGCGACCATTCTTAATTAAGTAGTCGTTAATAGCTGAACGTAGGGCTTTGTCGCCTAAAATAGAACAGTGAAATTTATTTGCCGGTAAGCCGCCAAGTTTTGTGGCGATATCTTGTGGAGTTATTTTATATGCATCGTTAATATTCATACCTTTTATTATCACGGACATCATTGAAGTTGAAGCTATTGCACTCGCGCAGCCATAAGTTTTCCATCTAATATCTAGAATTACGTCATTTTCAATATTAAGAAGAACCATCATTTGGTCACCGCAAACAATATTGCCCACTAACCCTTTGGCATTGTGATTAAAAGTTGATTCATCTCCTATTAGGACGTTTTTAGGTTCTAAAAAGTGCTCTTTTACTATATCTGAATAGGCCCAATCGTTATTCATTTAATTTTTTCCTTCGGTAGAGATTTCTCTCAGATTATTAATAATTTTTGGTAAATGTTCCATGACTAAATTGATATCTTTTTCTGTATTGTCTAAACCAAAACTAAAGCGAATTGAGCCGTGAGCAAGCTCTGGATTGGCCTGAATAGCCATTAATACAGAGGACGGTTTTGTGTCGCCTGTTGCACAAGCCGATCCGGTTGAAACCGCAATCCCGCAATAATCAAGGGCGAGCAATATCGATTCGCCTTCCGCACCAGCAAACGAAACGTTTAAAATATTAGGCAATGTATAATTTTGATCGCCGTTAACTTTTACATCACGAACCTTATCTATAATATTTTGACGCAATTTATTTCTAAGTTCGGCAATTTGTTCATATTTTTTGATCGAATCGATAGCCTCGGTTGCAGCCGCTCCAAAGCCAGCGATACCAATAATATTTTCTGTTCCTGAGCGTCGATTGGACTCCTGGTGACCGCCAATAATAAAAGGTGAGTAATTGACGGATTTATTGATAAAAAGTGCGCCAACACCTTTTGGGCCATTAATTTTATGTGCTGAAATTGAGGCAAGATCCAGGTTTAAGTCTTGAACATCGACATTAATTTTTCCGACCGCTTGAACAATATCGCTATGAACTAAAGCACCAAAATTATGGCAAATTTCGGTAATTTTTTTGATATCTTGAATCACGCCAATTTCATTATTAGCTAACATTACCGAAACTAGTGCCGTATTGTGATTAATTAAAGATTTTAGTTCATCAATATTTACCCGGCCATCTTTATCAACTGATAAAAATTTAATTTCAATACCAAGTTTGCGCAATTTTTCGGCTGTTTTTAGAATACTAGGATGCTCAATAGCACTAACGATAATATTGTTTTTTTCGCTGCTTTTTATCAATTCAGCTGCAAAATTCAAAACAGTGTTATTGCTTTCAGTGCCTCCGGATGTAAAAATAATTTTTGACGAATCGGCGTTTATTAGTTTTGCAACGTCTTTCCTGGCATTTTCGATTATTCGTTTAGATTTGCGACCTTCTTCGTGCAAACTTGAAGGATTGCCAAAGTAATCCATGGCATCTATCATAGCGTTTTTGGCTTTTAAAGATAGCTTGGTAGTCGCGCTATTATCTAAATATGTTCGTTGCATGATTTAATTTTACCAAAAATAACCTAGATATTATTAAATTTCAAAAGTAAAATATATAGTATTTTTGGTCAGTCAAATATATTTTATATTAATTTTTTGTTATATTGGCTATATGGAACTATATTTTATCAGACATGCACAATCTACTGTAAATACTGGTGATGTGGCTTTTGGGAATTTGGAAGCTCCTTTAACTCAGAGAGCGCTTGAGATTCAAATACCGGATGCAATAAATGAATTATCTGAGAAATATGGGATAAATCCTGAAAGGTGCGACAAGCTAGTCGCCACTTCTTTATATAGGCGTGCTCGTGAAACTGCTGAGGTTTTAGGCTTCAAGCAAATTGACCAATTAGAAATTCTTAATGAATCGCAAATATATAATGACGGTGAATTAAAGGGTGTGGATGTTATTAAAAAACACGTTAGCGAAAATGGGTGGTTACCAGAGCTAGAACTTGCGCGTGCTAGGCAAATTATAAAAGAAATTCAAGATCGCAAGTTAAATTACGAAGTTTTTGTTTCGCATGGCATGGTGATTGCCGGTGTTATTAGTGAACTTAATAAATTAGGTTTGGCAGATATTCCTTTTGATCCTAAACGTGGCTACGTACCATTGCAAGCGCAGATAGTTCGCGTATCTATATAATTTAATTTATAATATCCTTATATGGATAAAAAACTTGAAACTACGGTTGAAAAAACGATTATAGCCATTGAAAGAATCGGTCGGTTTGTTAAAAAATACGGCAATCAATTAGACGAGAAAAGTATTGAGGCAATTTCTGCTAAAATCATTGAGTTAAAAAATACTATAGATAAAATCCAATAAAAGATTAGTTAAATTTTTGTAATATATATTTTTTCGTGCTATATATTAAGATAGTCGAGTATTTGAACAAATATGTACGTTTAGAAGGTGGTGGATTTATGAGTAAAGAGGTTATTCTTTTTCCTAAATGCTCTGATTTATCTTTGGTCGCATATGAGTCTTACCTGAATCTTTGCAAGCGTGATAAAGAACTTTTTGAAGAACAATTTAAAGCTTTTCATCTCATGATGGATTATGGGCAAGAAGCTCATCGTGCTAAAACCAATGGCGAACATTTGAGTGCGGGGTATTATCAGCAGCAGGCTTGTTCATGTAAATCCGTTATGTTGAAATGCATTGAAGAACGCTGTGCTTTATCTGTTGAAATTGATAAAGCATTCGAGTTTTATCAAGCAATAAAAAACGACACTAAACCACCCGGTCTGCCTAAATACTCGCCATCTATTGGGTCTGAATAATTCAGACCCAATTTCATTAATAATATTGTTATAGTTATTTCTATCACATAAACTAGAATTATGAAAAAAATCATTATTGGTGTTTTTATTGGGATTTTTATAATTACTAGTATTGTAATTTTTATAAATAAAAAAGAAGAAGTGTCTAAATTTAATGATACCAATATCCAGAAAGTTTTATCATATTCTGATGAAATTAAAAATAACAATGGTCAATTAATTGATGTTCGGGAGCCTTCTGAGTATGAATTAAGTCACGCCGACGGATCTATTAATGTGCCCTTGGGTGATATTAAGAATTTAGATTTTTCAAAAATCGATAGTAGCCGACCGATTTATTTGATTTGTAGGTCAGGCAATCGAGCTGGCCAGGCAAAAATAATTCTTGAACAAGCCGGCTATAAAAACATAAGTAATATTGGGGGATTGGTTGATTGGGAAAATCAAGGCGCAAAAGTTTGTAGTTCATTGACGCCGTCCTGTACTTAGTTTTTACTATTCAACAACTGGCAAATCCTGAACTGGGATTTTTAAGATTCTTGATAATCTATCAAGTTGCTGAAATTTGCAATATTTTATCGGTAAATCCATATAACTGTATATTCGGTAATAATGATCATATTTTGTATCTTCGCCATTAAATTTTTTGGCATGAGTTGGCTTGTTGATGACTTTAATATACCAACCGGGCGATTGTCGGCTTAGAATATCTCGAATTCTAGCGTAATGATTAAAGCTCATAAAACTAGGGTATCAGAATTGTAGGATTGTTCGAAAGATTGACAAAAACTAATAAATATGATAGATTGGTTATAGAGTTAATAAAAATAAAAAAATGCATAAAGAAAAAGAATCAGATATTAGTTTAGTTGAGTATAAGAATAAAAGTCCTGAAGAGCTTGAAATCACTCAGATTATAAACGATTTAGGCCTCGAAAGGGCAGAAAAAGACACAATGATAAGCGCTTTGGATAATAGCATAATTAGCTATTTTGAAGGCTGTGACACATTAAATGACATAAAATCTAGCAGAAGTTATATAGATAATCAAGAAGCTCTATTTTTGTTACATATGAATGATTTTGGTTTTGATATGTTGGAAAAAAATTATTTCTTAATGCAGATACATAACAAAATATTAGAAAGATCAAAACACGAAGAATCTCCAAAAAATATTATTAACTATAAAGACTATAATGACTTAAAACACTTTCTTAAAACTGATTTTATTATGGAATTTAATGACCAAATATCGAGCTTAATTGATAGTGCTGCCGATTCCGACAAAACAAATAATATAGAGAATCTGAGAAAAAAAATAGGGCGAAGCTTGAGCACTGCTCCGGTTTTATATGGGCGTTATTTTTCAGTTCTAAAAAATATTAATAATGACTATCTCGGCCAAAAAGCGTATGAAAAAAGGTTCACTACAATTGATGGTGTTATTGAAGGTATGCGTCACGAGCTGGCTTTCAAGGAGCTAATATTCGAACTTGAGGATGGTACTGTTGAAATTGAAGAAGTAGATAGAGAACATGATTCTCGTGGTACGGACTATATATTAAAAGTAAAAGTATCAAAAAATATGCCAGAAGGAAAGTATATTTATGCCTCGAATAGTGAAATTGAATCTAATAAATTTATAGAAATGGAGCTACCAATTGATATAAAATCCAGTAGTTTTGCTGCAGGCGAAGCATTGTCTGAATTATATAGGCAGACTAATTATGGCGAAAATGAGATTGACCATTGGGTTATGTGGTCTCATATTTACCCACAAGACTTTAGGTTATCTATCGATGACGGCAAAGCCGATTTATCATATACAAAAGATGAAGCAAAAATATATCTCCAGTATAATGAACAGATTTTTGCAATGCGAGACTTGAGCGACATTAGGTATATCGGCGGTGGCGAAGAATTTATACCATACTCTATGAATCAAAGGTTATCTAGTATTAAAAAAGAAATTTTAAAGGGCCTAAATACCATATATAAAAATAAAGTCGCTGCATAGGTATTGACAAATAATATAAACAGTGTTATTATTTAATGACCTTTAAACAAGTGCAAAGGTGGTGATTAAAATGTTTAAAGACGAAAACATCCGCAAAGTAACGATGGGCAATGATGAATTGAGGTTATTAGCCTCAAAATTGTTAGACCCAGGCGGAAAAGACTTTGATTTTCCGATCGGAAATGTAGAATACCATTTTTCCGGCGGAAAAAGACCGACGATCAAGATCCATGAATATTATGCAATGATAATTACGGATTTGGTTGACAATCGGTCAATTGTTATAGAAACGATCAACTCAAATGATGAAACCGTTTCTATAAACATTCTTAAGCCGCCAATTTTTGACGACGAGAATTATCTTCATGAACCCCCGACATAGTTCGGGGGTTAGTTCTTTTTTACCTTTTGATGGATATTTTTGCTAGAATAGGCGTGTGGAGTATAAATTTTTTCAATTAGTTTTTATCTTCTTTGTTTATGCTTTTTCGGGTTGGGTTTTAGAAGTCACAAGAGCTGCTCTTCGCGAAAAAAAATTCGTTAACAGGGGATTTTTAAGTGGACCGTACTGTCCTATCTATGGCTTTGGAGTTATTACGGTTCTCTTATTGCTATCTCCATTTAAAGATAATTTGTTACTTTTATTTATTTTATCTATGGCTCTAGCCTCTTTGTTGGAGTTTATTGTTGGTTTTTTGTTAGAAAAATTATTTTACCAAAAATGGTGGGATTATTCTGGCTATAGATTTAACATTAAGGGTTATATTTGTATTCATATATCAATCTTTTGGGGTCTGGCTTGTGTGGCGATAATACATTTTATTCAACCATTGGTTAATATTTTAATTCTACAAATACCCGTTTTGGCGCTAATTATTTTTGGACTAGTATTTTTGGTTGGGATTATCGTTGATACAATCTTTGCATTGATTATTGTTTTAAAGATACGAAAAAAGTTTATTTTACTTGCAGATATTAATAATCACATTAATAATTTATCATTGATGATTGGTAAAAATATTGCTGATAATGTTGTAAATATCAAAGAGATAACAGATAAAAATTCAAGAGATTTATTTGAACTGCGCCAAAAATATAAAACAATTATTAGTAAAAAAATTGTTGGCTATGGTCGTATTATGCGGGCTTTCCCAGTTTTAAAGCCGGATAATATAAAAATAAAAAAAGTTGGTCATAAAAAAGTTCGATAAATTTGCTATAATTAGAAGATAAACAGAAAGGATATTTATGTTTCTGGCATGGAAAGAAATTTACCGTGAGAAGTCTAGATTTATCCTTATTATTCTTGTGATTGCATTGGTTAGTTATTTGGTTTATTTTTTGACTGGATTGGCATATGGCCTTGCTTCGAGCTATACGGACGGTATCAACAAATGGAATGCTAGTGGCATAATAATTCAGTCTGACGCAAACGATACGGTTGCGCGTTCAAGAATTTTGGAATCGGAATTTGATAAGGTTAATGCAAGTGACAAGGCAAAACTTGG
>CAZTKH010000016.1:0-3206 GCA_964613925.1 uncultured Saccharimonas sp. (SeqCode) | reverse complement strand
GTCTATATGAGCATCAAGGATTGGCGGTTGGTATTAGAAGAAAGTATGGATGGTCGAATGACTGGAGCTAATTACGTCAATGCTATTATTGTAAAAACTGGTGAAAATGATGATTCAAGTTATTTGTCTGAATATAAATTAAGTTATAAAAAAATTAATGACTATTATTTTACCTTGCCTGGTTATGCCGCCCAGGTTTTAACTTTTAGTATTATGATTATGTTTTTGATACTAATTGCGGCGATAGTGTTAGGAATATTTGTTTATATTCTGACTATTCAAAAGAAAGGTATATTTGGCGTTTTGAAAGCACAAGGCATATCAAATAGAATGGTTGCAGGTTCTGTTATGAATCAGACTTTGATATTGGCAATAATTGGCATGGTAATTGGGCTAGCCCTAACATTTATTACCGGCTGGGCTTTGTCTGGAAAAGTACCTTTTGCTGTTAATATATTTTTCTTTGTATCGATATCGGCAATATTTATAATATTTGCATCATTTAGCGCAATATTCTCAGTTAGATCGGTTGTCAAAATCGATCCGGCAAGGGCAATAGCTTAGGTTTTTTGTATGAAAAATAATAAATTGATTGAATTAGTTGACGTAACAAAAACTTTTACTCGTGGTAATGAAAAAGTTTTTGCATTAAAACAAACAAACTTTTCAGTAAATGCTGGCGAGATGGTGGCGGTTGTGGGGCCGTCTGGTTCTGGTAAGAGTACTCTTTTAACAATACTTGGCGGGCTTCAAACACCAACAAGCGGAAAAGTATTTATTGATGGGATAAATCTAACAAAAGCTTCCGAAAAAGAACGATCCAAAATTAGATTAAATTATGTCGGGTTTATATTACAGGCTTCTAATTTAGTGCCGTTTTTAACTATTGAAGATCAACTGAATTTATATGAAATGGCTTCAAAGAAAAAGATTGATATAAATAAGCGTAATTCCTTGTTTGAGAATTTAGGAATTTCAAAATTAGTAAAAAAATATCCTTCAGAATTGTCAGGCGGAGAGCGTCAAAGAGCTGCTATTATGCGCGCGCTGTATCCAGATCCAAAGGTTGTTTTGGCTGATGAGCCAACGGCAAGTTTGGATACAAAAAAAGTTTTTGAAGTTGCAAATATTTTACTGAAACAGACAAAAGATTTAAACAGAGCGACAATTATTGTAACCCATGATGAAAGAATCTTGTCATTTTGTGATCGTGTTTATGAAATGATTGATGGCGTTTTGAGCGTTAAAAAGTCTTAATATAATTTACAAAAAGTGCTTCATGGTTTTTCTGTCGCCAAGATTTTCAATATGGTGGTTTCGTTCTCTGGTGTATTTGTCGTGATTATATTCGTGTTTTTCAATAAGTTTTGAAGCATGTTCTCCACCTAAGAACCTTGGGATAATTACATAATCAGCGCCTTCGTCGTATAGTTTTAGGGAATCAACAATACTATTAGAAACTGGAATAATAATTGTTTCTTGGTTATATTCGCGAATCATTTTGACGATTAAAGAATTAATTTCATAGTTTGGTATCGTAGATATGACCATCTTTCGTTTTGAAAGACACAACTCTTCTAATAGACTGGTATTTTCTGCATCGCCAAACATACAATTTATTTTTTGAGATTGTAGGTAACGAATTACTTCTGGGTTAAAATCAACGATTAAGAATTTTTTACCCATCTTTTTGAAAGAACGAAGCATGCTAAATCCAATTTTGTCATAACCAAAAATAACTACCTCACTATTATCATGCTCGATGTCTTTAACCTGGCGAACTTTTTCTTTAAGGAAAAAAGTTGGCATGATTTTTGACAACAACTTATATATTGGTTCGGAATGTGTCATTAAATATGTTGATCCAGCAATTGATATTAGACCCGTCATAGTGATTGTGGCTGATAGTTCTTTGGGCAGATTTCCCATTTTTGCGCCAATCGAAATTAGTATAAGTGAAAATTCACTTATTTGGGCAAGAGACATTCCGGTAATAAGGGAAGTTTTTTTAGTATCACCAAGTCGCGTCATTATTATAAATACGATTATTGGCTTGCCGATTAATATAAAGGCCGAGAATACGGTGATAGGAATTATATTACTGCCTAGGTCTGATATTGTCATTCCAGATCCAAGTGAAATAAAGAATAGGAAGATAAAGAAGTCGCGCAAGGGTTTTAATTTTGAGATCATTTCGTGTCGATATGGCGAGAGCGACAAGCTAACACCTGCAAGTAAAGCGCCAATTTCCATTGATAATTTTAACTTATAAAAAAACATGGCTAAAAGTAGACACCAGCCGAGCGAAAATAGCAAAAGGTATTCTTGGGATTTTGATATCTTTTTTAGGATTCTTGGCAGTATAAAAAGTGAGATTGGTATTAATATTAATATAGCGCCGATAATAATTGCGAGGTCGATTAAACCAATTGAGCCACCAGCTGATCCGGCCGACATAGACGATAAGATTGTTAATATTATCATTACTGCGACATCTTGAATTAATAAAACACCAACTGAAATTCTGCCAGCTAGAGTATCGCTATCGCCAGTGTCGGATAAAACTTTGATAACAATAATAGTGCTACTAAAGGTAAGTGCGATGGCTATATATATTGAACTTATTAATGAATAATTTAGCGCCATGCTGACCGCAAAACCTAGGAGTGCAGTAATTAAAATTTGGCCGATGCCAGTAATAAGTGAGGCTTTTCCTGATTGTCTAAAAACCTTTGGGCTTAAATTGAGGCCAACCGTAAAAAGCAATACAACAATGCCAAGTTCTGCAAAGGCAGCAATTGGGCCTTCGGCGGTAACAATATTTAATAAACTTGGCCCCAGAAGAATACCCGCTAGAATATAACCAATAATAAGTGGTTGTTTAATTAAGGTAATAATTGCAGAAAATAAAAGGCCAACGCCAACTATGATTGCTAATTGAATTAAAATATTTTCCGCCATAACTACTTAACTACCTTTCGTTGATATAGATGTAACTATATTAACATTTTTAATAGTACTCATGCTATAATTATGATAAGAAAAGGCTAATTTTATTCGGGGGAAAAATGGAAAACTCAAATAATCAACTTGATAGCTCTGCTCATAATGTACATAGCTCTAGATTAGCTACACATGCACAAGGTCATCAGAATCGTTCAAAATTTAATTTTAAAAAATTAGTTAAACCAATTTGTGTTGTTGCT
>CAZTKH010000015.1:9744-11724 GCA_964613925.1 uncultured Saccharimonas sp. (SeqCode) | reverse complement strand
AAATTATCGTAATCGCTCACAATATCCGATCAACTTTTAATATTGGTTCAATTTTCCGAACCTGCGAAGGTTTTGGGGTGTCAAAAATTATTATTAGTGGCTATAGTCCCTATCCAAAGCTAGCTTCGGGCGATACTCGATTGCCACATATTAGCGAAAAACTTACTGATCAAATTCATAAAACCGCGCTTGGCGCTGAAAACATGGTTCCGTTTGAATACCAAACTGAGCCAGATTTAGATTCTCTAAAACAAGCTGGCTATACAATTGTCGGTCTCGAGCAAGATAGTCGAAGCATAATGTTAAATGTTTATAAAAAGCCAGAAAAAATCGCACTACTTCTAGGCGAGGAAGTTCATGGCATTACTGATGAGATGCGCGATAAATGTGATGATTTAATTGAAATTCCAATGAACGGCAAAAAAGAATCATTCAACGTCAGCGTCGCAACTGGCATTGCATTATATCAATTATCTATTTAATCTTCACGCAATCTTCGCCAACAATTTTGGCCAATTCATTAGACAGCATATCGCCAGCATCAACCCTAAATGGCATTTTTATTGCTGATTTTTTATCTGCACCTAACACCAAAACCACATCCGTGAGTCCTGGAAACTTACTACAAATTTGTTTAATTAGCATCAATTTTTCACGATCATCAACATCTTTGACGTGTATATAAACTTTATCAATTGGTTTTTCAACAACAATCGGCTTTGGCTTGTCTTGGGTTGATGACACAACTTTTTCTTTAGTTTTTGAAGCCACCGCACGAGATACAGTAACCCGCCTAGCACCAGCCTTAGGAGTCTCCATTTTTTTACCAGTCGATTCATAATCATTGAGTTCTTTATCGGTTAAAATTTGAATATCATCAGCGATTAATTTGGCTTCGGTACCAATATTGCCATCACGATCTTTTGCACTAACTTTTCCAGTTGCTTTTAATACCGCGTCCTGAACAAGCTTTGCGCCAACTTGCTCATACAAATTTGGAAAAACTATTATCTCGGACTCGCCTGTTTTATCTTCAATTTTGACAAAAGCCATCTTAGTGCCACTTTTTGTAATAATAGTTCTTACTGCTAAAATTAATCCGCCAAGCGTTACCTTACTGCCATCAAGTTCAGGAGTAAATCCAGAAATTGGCATTGTTTGTTCTTCAAAATATTTATCATAATTATCAAGTGGATGCGAGCTAATATATAAGCCAAGCAATTCGCGTTCCCAAGCAAGACGTTCTCTATCAGGATGTTTAGCAGGCGCTGGCTGCATCGTAATTGTCGACTGAATGCTGGCATTTCCCAAAAAACCACCGAATAAATCAGTCTGACCGTTTAAAGCTTCTTTTTGAAGTTTACTTGCAAAAGCCTGAATAGTTTCAAGATTAAACAAAATATCCGACCTATCACCAAGGCTATCAAAGCCACCAGACCTAATCAAAGAATCCCAAGCTTTTTTATTAAACTTAGCAGCCGATACTCGTTTTGCAAAATCTTCTACGCTACTAAACTTTCCACCTTCTTTACGCGCTCGCAAAACTTCTTCAACCGCTCCAGTTCCAACACCTTTTACCGCCGCCATGCCAAAACGAATTTCTTTCTTATCTGGCACAACCGCAAACTCAACGAAGCCTTCATTCACGTCAGGAGGCAAAACTTTAATTCCCATATGTTTACATTCATTGATCTCGATTGCCAAACGATCAATATTATCACGGTCACTCGTCATCAACGCCGCCATATAAGCTTCTGGATAATGCGCTTTAAGATATGCTGTCCAATATGCAATCAAAGCATAACAAGCAGCATGCGACTTATTAAAACAATAGTTAGCAAACTCTTCCAATTGAGCCCAAAACTTTTCAGCCAACGCCGGATCGGCACCGCTATGCTTAACCGCACCTTCAACGAAGTCAACCTTAACCTTACGCATGAGATCGATTTTCTTTTTTCCAACCGCTTTACGTAAAGTATC
>CAZTKH010000015.1:0-9644 GCA_964613925.1 uncultured Saccharimonas sp. (SeqCode) | reverse complement strand
TAACCTTACGCATGAGATCGATTTTCTTTTTTCCAACCGCTTTACGTAAAGTATCGGCCTGACCACCAGTAAATCCAGCAAAATCTTTTGAAATCTGCATGAATTGCTCTTGATAAACCAAAATTCCATAAGTTTGTTCAAGCGCTGCTTTAAATTTTGGATGCAAATAAGAAATTTCTTCTCTGCCGTGTTTACGTTTAATAAAACTATCAATAAACTGCATTGGACCCGGTCGATATAAAGCAACCATGGCGATAATATCATCAAATTTTGTCGGAATTAAATCTTTTAAATACCTCTTCATACCGGCAGACTCAAGCTGAAACACGCCAGTCGAATCACCTCTTTGTAATAATTTATAGGCCGACTCATCATCAAGCGGCAACGTCGAAAGATCAATCTTGGTATTATAAAGTTTTTTTACAATACGCTGACAGTTATTAATAATTGTTAAGTTTGAAAGCCCAAGAAAGTCCATCTTAAGCAAACCAAGATCTTCAACCTGAGGAGCTGGAAATTGCGTCGTAACAACACCTTTTTGAGCAAATTCTAATGGCATATAATTTACTAGAACGTCAGGCGCAATCACAACACCACAGGCATGAACACCGTGCGAGCGAATCGTACCCTCAAGTTTCATTGCGAAATCAAACACTTGTTTAACAACCGGGCTACCTTCATAAGCTGCTTTCAAATCAGCATCTTCTTTGACACTCACTCTAAGCGGGATATGCCGACCCTGCGCTGGTTGAGGCACTAATTTAGATAAACGATCACTCTCTGCATATGGCACCTGCAAAACACGGGCCACGTCGCGAACGGCCTGCCTCGCCGCCATCGTACCAAAAGTAACAATATTCGAAACATGATCTTCACCATATTTCTTTGCACAATATTGAACAACTTCATCACGACGCGTATCTTGAATATCAACATCAATATCCGGCATAGAAATACGATCAGGGTTTAAAAATCGCTCAAAAAGCAAACCATATTTCAGTGGATCAAGTTCCGTTACGCGCAAAGCATAGGCAATGATAGAACCCGCCGCACTACCACGACCCGGGCCAAACACAATACCTTGATCTTTTCCCCAGTTAATAAAGTCTTGGACAATCAAAAAATATCCGTTAAATCCCATACTATCGACAACCGATAATTCATATTCGGCACGAGTTTTGACCTCTTCGGAGACTAGTTTTTTAGCTTCATTAATAGACATTTTTTGAGCATCTTCTCGTGACACTCCGTTATAACGATATGCTAATCCTTGATAAACCAATGTATTTAAATACTCTTTTTCAGATTCTCCATTTGGTGTTTCAAAAACCGGAATCAAAATGCCACCAAGCTCTAACTTGACGTTACATCTATCAGCAATTCGTTTGGTGTTTAATATGGCCTCTGGATGAGATTTTCCCCATCGACGTATCACATCAACTGGGCTGGTCACATAAAGCTCAAAATCATTTAAGCTCATCCTCTTTTCATCGCTCAAGAATGCGCCAGTACCAACACATAGCAAAATCTCATGCGATTCGCGATCTGACAACGATAAATAATGTCCATCATTGCTAACAACAAGCGGTACATCAATTTCTTTTGATAATTTTGTAAGATAAGTATTAATTTTTTCCTGAACATCCCAATGACATGGCGAATCTGGATGTCCATGATCCTGCATCTCAAGATAATACCTATCGCCAAAAATCGACTTATACCAAAGAGCAATTTTTTTTGCTTCCTCAAAATTGCCAGCTGAAATATTTTCGCCAACCTCACCGCCAGCACATCCCGACAAAACAATTAAACCTTCATTGTATTTTTCCAAAACTTCGTGATCAATTCGTGGTTTGTAATACACGCCCTCAAGGTTAGCGATCGTACTTAATTTCATAAGGTTGTGGTAGCCAATATCATTCATTGCGAGAACCGTTAAATGATATCTAGCCTTATCTTTGGCTGGGTCGCGATCATGCCTTGACCTTGTAGCCATATAAAACTCTTGGCCCAAAATCGGTTTAATTCCAGCGTCATTTGCTGTTTTGTATAGCTCAACTGCCCCAGACATCGTACCGTGATCTGTTACAGCAACTGCTTCCATGCCCATTTCTTTAACCTGGGCAATTAAATCTGGAATTTTTGTAAGACCATCTAATAGACTATGATGCGTATGATTGTGCAAATGCACAAAATCAGATGGTTTTAACTCTACCCCCATAACTAAAACTAGTATACCTAAAAAGATAAGCCTTTGTCTGTAGTAAAATCAACTTAATTCTGCCAATTATTGGATTGTATTAACGATTTTATTAATAAATTCACCTACAAACGGAAACCAACCAGCAATTTGAGTTAATACCCAAACGATAATCGCTACAAGAACGGTACCACCTAAAATTGAACCAAAGCCGAAACAAATACCCCGGAAGAAATTAATCCGATAAATCCTCGTTCGACTTCCATAAAAATCATTAAACAATTCGTCAAGTAATTGGCGTCTTGCCTTAAGTTCACTTCTATCTTTAATGGATATTTTTTCGTCCATTGTTTTTTAGAGGTTATTTCTTTTCTTCAAAGCCTTTTTTAGCACCCTTGGCTGCAAATTCAACTCTTTCTTTCAAATCTTCAGCTTTTTCCTTAACGTCTTCAACAACATCACCAGTTTTTTCCTTAACCTCACCGGCTTTTTTATCAAACTCAGTTTTTAGTTGTTTTGCCTCTTTCTTGATATCTTCTCTAGTTTCAGCACCACTCTTTGGAGCAGTTACAATTCCAGCCACAAATCCGATGGCAGCACCAATTAATGCACCGATTGCAAATTTACCTTTTGACATTATTTTTTATCTCCTTCATTATTTTTTAATTTACCAACTAATTTTGAAAAGAAATCCGAAACTACCATCGGAAATGACATCTTTACCGCTTGAGCCACGGCTGATTCAATATGATCGACAGTTTTTTCCGCAGCATTAGTAACACGACGAATCTGTCGAGTTAGCTTAATTAAGTAACCAATCAGTACGATGCTAAAAACCAAAAATACCGTTAGTGTTACAGATAATATTATGATTAGGATTTCTGTTGCTAAATTCATTTTTTATCCTTTTTGTTTTATTTATTAACGTTTATGCTTTTACATTAACATAGAAACATAAATTTTGCAAGTCTATGGTTGCAAATCATTGCTTTCATAGAGAGTTTGTTGGCCATTGTTTTCTAATTTGACTTCACCAACTAATTTTACTGGCTTATTAAATACCCAGTCGCCACAGATCGACAAAGAGCTTACGTTAATTAACGATGGTATTTCCAAAAAACGCTTATTAAAATCAGCTATTAGCTTATAATAACGTTCATCTAGTTTAACAGCTGGTATTATATTAGCCTTTTGGTAGAAGCAGTAGTTATCTGTTAAATCAAACACATCAGACATAGTTAGCAATAATTCATTCGTAGTTTTTACCGGTAGAAACCTCGATCTAGGAACCTCAATGGCAGTTGCACCTGCAAGTTTTTCAATGGCAGAGCCCATCGCCGACTCTAATTGAATAACTTGCGGAGTCGATGGGTCGGTCGGGTCAACTGTTTTACGATTTTGGATAAACGGCAAATCCAGCACGCCATCAACTTTTAATAACGCTTTATATAACTTAGGTAGGTTTAACCAAATATTATTGGAGTTAAAATATCGGTGCTTATCAATATCCATGAATGCGTCCAGATCGTCTTGAGCGGTTTGAGCCGACTCTCGCAAAATCATTTGCTTATCTGATTTTCGAATAGCAAGATGTCCACCTTTTTTATCGTTAACTGTTCTTTTGCAAGCTTCGATTGCAAACGGCGCGTTACTTTCAGCAAACCAGCCGGCAAGGTTGGCACTCGGTATTGCCCCCAGATTATCGCTATTTGAAACATGCATATATTTATAGCCAGTATCTATCAATCGCTTTAATAATCCACTACTCCAAAGAACAGTATAGATATCACCATGTCCTGGAGGAGACCACTCAAGGGTTGGATTAGTTGGCCAATCAACCGGCGATAAATCTTCGGCACGTAATTTAACTACAAAATTTTGCAAAAAATCCAACGGCAAGTCATTATTAACCAAATCCGGATATTTTTTTAAATATTCAAGTGTATCACTGCTAGTATAAAGACTGTCCATGAAAATTAGCGGCAAATTGGCGTCAAAAACCTTGCGTGCATTCAATATTTGAAGCGCAATAATATCCAAAAAAGTTAACTCACCACGAACTTTAAGTAGTGTTTTAACTTTTTCAAGACCCATCGACGTACCCAAACCGCCATTAAGTTTTACAATGACAGTTTTTTGAATGGCATTTTTAGCATCTTGTTCGCTAACTGATATGTTTTCCAAAGAAGTTAGAGTTGCGACTGGTTCAATATCCATTTCGGATATAACACTATTTTGCCCTGCAAGTATAGACTTATACTGTTTAGAAAAAACATTTATAGCAACCGGATCAACGCCAGCTTTTTTCATTTTTTGCTGTGCTAATTTTAAATTATTTTTTTTAAGACCGTCCAGATTGCCCATCTTAAACCACCTTTTTTATAATTAGCTCCTTAACTTTTACCGGATTAGCCTGACCAGCTGACTTTTTCATTACTTGACCAATTAAGAAGCCAAGAACTTTTTCATTACCATTTTTAAGATCTTCGACAGCCTTTGCGGAGGCAATGTCACTTAAGACATCGTCAACAATAGCCGATATTTCATCTTCATTGCTGTTTTGAATATAACCTTTTTCGATGGCAAATTTTTCAACATCTGGCATAACTTCGGCCAAAGCAAGTTCACGGAATAAGGCCTTGGCACTAGTTGAACTGAGCTTATTTTGCTCAAGTAAATCATAGATTGCAAATTCCAAAGCTGGATAATTCATACTGGTCGGCACAAAGCCATCTTCTCGAAGCAATGGAATAAAAATATTAACATTCCAGTTGGCGATAAATTTTGCCTTTTTTGCATCATCAATCACATTTTCGATAGTATTTAATATGGCAATTTTGTCGCGATATTCAAATTGAGCATCTAATAAAGTTTCGATCTGCGCATAATCGAGGCCAAGATTTTGCAATATTTCGCGCCACTCGTTTGATAATTTTGGCATTTCATCCTGAATTTTTTTTATTTCTTCATCACTTAAAACAATCGGTGGGATATCTGCATCTGGCATGTATCTGTAATCCTGAGCATCTTCTTTACTTCTTTGTGAAGTTGTTTTTTGCCTAGCATCATCCCAACCACGAGTTTCCTGGATAACAACATCACCATTTTCAATTAAATCAATTTGTCGCTTAATTTCATACTCAACCGCTCTTTCAACACTTCTAAATGAATTTAGATTCTTTACCTCAGCACGTTTGCCAAGTTGTTTAGAATCGATAGGAGCAACCGACACGTTAACATCGAAGCGCATATTGCCATGGAATAAGTCACCCCTCGTTACACCCGCATAGGTCATAAGGTGATAAAGTTCGGTCGCATAAGCTTTGGCTTCCTGAGCTGAATGCATATCAGGCTCGGAAACAATCTCAATCAATGGCGTTCCTGCTCGGTTTAAATCAACTAAGCTAAAATCACCAAAATGGCTCAACTTACCGGCATCCTCTTCCATATGAGCATGATGAACTCGAACATCTACAAAGCTACCGTCTTCAAGTGGAGCATGAACTACGCCAGCCCCAATAATCGGTTGATACATCTGCGTAGTCTGATAGCCCTTTGGCAAATCTGGATAAAAATAGTGCTTTCGATCGAAACGACTGATATTTGCTATTTTTGAACTAAGCGCTTTTCCAGCTTTAATAGCCAAATCTACAGCCGAGCGATTTAAAACCGGCAACATACCCGGTAAAGCAAAATCGATTGGACTTACAACACTATTTGGCGACTTATCCCTTTCATCATTGTCAGCCCCGCTAAATAATTTGGTATTTGTAGCAAGTTGAACATGACATTCAATACCGATAGTTGGTTTATATTTTTGAATTATTTCGTCAGTAATCATTAGATAGCTCCTAGATCTTTTAATGCTTTTTTAAAGCTGGCCAAGGCATAACGCGCCTCGTCATAACTTACCGTAACATTGGTTTCATGAGCAATTTTATTTCTCAATTTATGAGCATTCCATAAACTATTGATGTCGCTAAATTTTTTTGGTGAGTTTTTTAACTTTTCACCCATAGTTTGTCCAGCAAAATTACACTCACGTAAAGCCTGATCAACTAATTTATCGGCATTAATAACAGCTAGGCTGAACGAGGCTTGATTATCACGCATTAATTGATTTTCGATTGCCAAAAATTTAACACGATAATCATCAACATTTAATCTTTTGTGACATTTAGTAATTGTCGTTTTGCTTATAATTAAAAATAGCACACCGCCTAAAATTACAACTCCAGCTAGACCTAAAATAATCGAATAATCAACTCCACCCATTTATTTTGACTCCATTTCGCGAGCCAGAGCCAACAAATTAGCATCGCTACATCTTGGGCCCATTAGCTGAACTCCAATCGGCAAACCCGATGAATCTTTTCCGCCGGGAACACTGATCGCTGGCAAACCAGCCAAAGATACCGGTACTGTCATAATATCCATCAAATACATTTTAACCGGATCATCTATATTCTCACCAATTTTAAAAGCAGTAGTTGGCGAAACTGGCCCAATTAGCATGTCGTAATTTGTAAATAATTCATTAAATTGATCGATTAGTAGCGTACGAACTTTTTGAGCCTGTAGGTAATACGCATCAAAATATCCACTAGAAAGTACATAGCTTCCAATCATAATTCGTCGTTTATTTTCCGTAACAAAACCTTCATCACGAGTTTTGCCATAAAGCTCGGCCAAAGTTTTTATACCTTCGGCACGATGGCCATAACGAATACCATCATAACGAGCAAGATTGCTACTAAGTTCGGCTGGAACAAGAATATAATAAATTGCCAAAGCATAGTCCGTCATTGGTAATGATACTTCTTCAACCGTATGCCCGTTTGTCTTTAACTTTTCAATATAATCATTGATGACGTTTTTTACTTCTTCGTTAACACCTTCGGCCATAAATTCTTTTATTACACCAATTTTTTGATTTGGTTTAGCTTGAGATTTTACTTCAAAGAAATCTGGCAAAGTTGTCATATCTCGTTCATCTTTACCGGCCATTATTGATAATACCGATTCGATATCCGCAACACTATTTGCAAACAAACCAATACAATCCGTACTGCTAGCCATTGCTACAACACCAAAACGGCTGACCGTGCCATAGGTTGGCTTAATACCAACTACGCCATTAAAACTAGCTGGCTGACGAATCGATCCGCCGGTATCGCTACCAAGTGCAAAAGGCACGACATTTAAAGCCGTAATTACGGCCGAACCACCACTACTACCACCAGCAACTCGAGTTTTATCACAGGCGTTTTTAGTTGGACCAAATGCCGAATTCTCCGTGCTACCACCATGAGCAAAGGCATCTAGGTTGGCTTTTCCGATACATATGGCGCCCTCAGCCTCAAGTTTTTCAACTGCCGTTGCCTGCAAAGGCGCATCAAAATTCTCAAGCATTTTACTTGCAGCTGTTGTAGGTGCTCCATAGGCCAAGAAGTTATCTTTGACGACAAATGGCACACCGGCTAATTTTCCAGTAATTTTTCCAGTATCAACTTGATCGGCTAGTTTTAAAGCACGCTCTTCCGTCAAACTCAATAAAGCATGATAGTCAACGTTTTCTTTTGCTAATTTAATTGCGTTCTCGATCACAGCCCGAGCCGAGCTGTCTTTAATTTGTTGCTTAATTTCTAAAATTGTCGTCATATTATAAAACCTTTGGTACTTTCACCTGAAAATCAACTACATCTTTGGAACGAGCTAATAATTCTTCACGAGTTACGCCGTAATTAATAACCTTATCTTCACGCCAAACATTCTGGAGGCCAGTTACTTGATAGGTTGGCTCAACACCAGTCGTATCAAGCTCACTCAGTTTATCTACATAGCCAA
This sequence comes from uncultured Saccharimonas sp. (SeqCode), assembly GCA_964613925.1. Taxonomy (GTDB): domain Bacteria; phylum Patescibacteriota; class Saccharimonadia; order Saccharimonadales; family Saccharimonadaceae; genus UBA1547. The sequence goes on along the minus strand of CAZTKH010000015.1, from coordinate 1,597 downwards.
GAATATTTTCCAAATCAATCTGTAAACTATCTATCTCTGAATCATGCAAATCCAAGCTAGACAGTTGTGCTAAATGCAGCACATCATCACGAGTTATTTTATTCATAATGTAATTATATCCTATAATTGTTTATCTTTATAGACAATCTAACTACTAAATATTTACTAATTAAGACTTATAATAGATTATATGACACCCCACACACATCACAATCCATACTACAAATTGACAAATTTGTGTTTTAATCTTATGATATATATGTTTCTTTTTTTCAAACTAAATAAATAACTCTAGGGAGGCTGATTAAAATGAATAAAAAGAATGTACCTGAAAATAACATGCCGTTCGTAAGTCGAACAATGGTTAAACTTGCTCCATTGGCCGGCGTAAAGATTGTTGTTGAACCAAAATATGGATATGTTGGACAAATTATTTGCCCAAACGGCAAGATACATTATTTCAGAAATACACATTTTGATTTGAATCCACTTGGAGCAACCGAGATATGCAAAGACAAAGACTACTCAAGTTTTTTCTTAAACAATCTCGGTTATAAAACAGTCGAAGGTCGCGCTTTTTACTCAGCCGACTGGTGCAAAATGATCGGGGAGGAACTTGGCATTGAACAAGCGTATGAATATGCAAGATCGATTAATTTTCCAGTAATAGTAAAGCCAAACTCAAAAAGTCAAGGTCTGGGAGTTTACAAGGCAACAAATAAGAAAGAGTTTTACTCTGCAATTCGTCGTGTATTTAAGATCGACAAAATAGCTCTTGTGCAAAAGGTTGCGACAGGAAACGATTTCAGAATCGTTGTTCTTGATGATGAAGTTATCTCAGCATATCAAAGAATTCCATTTTGTATAATTGGTGATGGAAAAAGTACAATTTCCGAGCTTTTTCAATCTAAACAAGCCGAGCTCCAAGCGTCCGAGAGGGACACTCTACTCGACGTTGATCAGTTTCGAATCGAGCTCACTCTCAAGCAAAGCAAAATTAAGCTAGGAGATGTGCTCGATAGTGGAAAGGTTTTGCAGTTAACGCCAAACGCAAATTTATGTTCTGGCGGAACATCAATCGATTTTACTGACAAAATTAGTCCGGAATTTTCGAAGCTCTGTATTAATATAACTAAAGATATGGGACTTCGACTATGTGGGGTGGACCTCATGATTGAGGGCACAGTTGCCGACAATCAGTCAAACTACTCAATTGTAGAGGTCAATTCAGCTCCCGGACTAGATAATTTTGCAGCAAGTGGCGACGAACAGGCAAAAATTGTCGATGGTTTATACCTTAAATTATTAAAGGCCATCGCAAAAATCTAAAAATCGCGCCCTTCTAAATAGAAGGGCGCTTTATTTTTATTATTTATTGCGACTCAATATAAACACACAAAATACTCACTTCAAGGTTTATTTATCTATCGTCTTATTTCGATAAAGGTATGCGCAGAACCAGTAGCGCCAGCTCGGCCAGTTCGGCCAATACGGTGGACATAATCTTCGTACGTTTGTGGTGTATCGAAGTTAATAACGTGAGATACGTTTGGAATATCCAAACCACGCGCTGCAACGTCAGTTGCAACCATAACTT
>CAZTKH010000014.1:9398-12670 GCA_964613925.1 uncultured Saccharimonas sp. (SeqCode) | reverse complement strand
GCTTAAGGTTGACCAGGTGTAGTTGGCTACTGTTAAATATATGGAATGTCTAATCCTGAAATATTTCCTACAAATCTTAAAGACAACGAGACTTTAACTGGTGCAAATCTTAAGGTTACCGTTAATCCCAATGCTTATAAAATATTAGATATCTTGATTGATAGTTTTGAAAAACAGCAACCGCCATATAATGAGGTTGTTCTTCCGCAGAATTATAAGCCAGATAGTTTACAACCTGGTGGCGAATATTTTAGCAGACCACAACATGCCATGTTTTTTTGGAATATGTGCAGTTACATGCAGGGTGGCGTCAAGACTGAGCAGGCTTTTAAAAAAATGACGGAAATTTTTAATGAGAATCCTGAATTTTTTGATTGTCAGTTATTGTCGCAGCTCGAACCAAGCTATGTATCAAGCAAGCTAGAGAGATATAGACTTGGCCGTCAACATGCAGTGGCTGATCATTGGGTAAAAAACGCTAAAATTTTACTTGATAAACATGATGGAGACCCGCGCAATATCTTTCACGATGTAAATAACTACGAAGATTGTGTTAACCGTATCAAAAAAAATGGCGAAGTTGGATTTAATGGTTTTCGCGAAAAAATGACGAGCATGATCTTGTATTTCTATATGAACGAAGGACTAATTGATAATATGAATTTTCCTGTGCCGGTAGATTTTCATGCACTTAGAGTTACTTTAGCAACTGAGATAATTACTGTTGAACCAAAAAGTTTTTATCATGGTCAGGTTGTCGACGATACTTTGAGAGTTCTTTTTAACAATTATCTTGAGGAAAGGGATGCTTGTCCGCTTGATCTTACAAATGCTATTTGGCTTTTGTCGTCAAATTTGTGTAACAAAAGCCTAGGTAATTATCCTGGCGACTCAAGTCGAGGCATTGAATTTAGAAGCTATGATAAAGAAAAAAGAGATGTATCAAAAAATTGGATAGAATCATGTGGTAAGTGTGTTGTTAAGAATCTTTGTCGATATTATATTTCGTCTGGACCCTATTACGACAAGGGCGCTATTTGTCCAATCGAAAAAGATAAATAACATTGATAAAAAATAAAATATCGCGGCTATTAACCGCGATATTTTATTAATATTATCTGTTAACCTTCAACAACAATACCCATTGAGCGGGCAGCGCCAGCGACAATCTTGACGCGGCCTTCCATATCAATAGCGTTTAGCTGATTCTTCTTGATTTCAGCAATTTCTTCTAGTTGAGCGCGGGTAATTTTACCAACTTTATCAACATGAGATTTGCCACTACCCTTTTGAACTCCAGCTTTTTCTTTTAAAAGATCAGTCATTGGTTGGCCAAGTGAATTCCAAGTAAAGGTTCTATCTTCGTAAACTTGCAAGTGAACGATAACGTCTTTACCTATTAAATCCTTGGTTGCCTCGTTGAATGGATTGATGAAATTCATCATGTTCAAACCCCATTGACCAAGTGTTGAACCTACTGGAGGACCGGCAGTTGCACGGCCAGCAGGAATTCGAAGTTTCAAATTTCCAATAATTTTCTTTACTGACATATGTTTCCTATTTATATAAGTTATTATTTTACAAAAAAGTTAGAAGCATTTTTTGCGTAACTGGGTCATTATAGTATATTTTGTCCACAATTGCAATCTTGTTAGCGAATATCAATATCTAGTTCTGGGATTAATAATTTGCATTTTTCAACAAGTAATCTTCGATGACATAATAAGATTTCTCCTTCATGAGGCTCTGGTTCGATGCATAGTACTGTAACGTTATTTTTTAGTGCTAATTTACCAATATATTTAACTAAATCATGCTGACTTTCAAGATAGCATAAATATTCTGGTGCAAAGTTCTTTTCAAAATTCTCAGCATTATGTTTACCAAGGTATCCTTTATACCAACGACCAACCAAATCTGGTTTTGGGGCCAAATCCGTTAAGTGCAGATTGTACTTATCATTGGTAATTCGAAAATCTGGCGTTTTACCGTCATCTAAGGTGTGGCGACTCATAACAGAAATGCAAAAGCCGTCGCTTTCTTGCCTATTTGAAAGAATGCAACGGCTTTTTAGTGTCATCTTAAGTCCTAAACTTTACGAACTTGCAAAGCATCAAGCTCAACTGGAGTGTCGCGACCGAACATGCTTACCATAACTTTGACTTTACCTTTTTGGTTGTCGATCTCGCAAACTGCGCCATCAAAGCTTTTGAATGGACCATCGGTAATGCTAACAACTTCACCAATTTTAAAGTCAATATTATGCTTTGGATCTTCGACGCCCATTCGCTTTTTAATTTTAGTAATTTCAGAGTCAGAAACTGGAGTTGGTTCAGTACCGGTGCCAACAAATCCAGTAACGCCTGGAGTGTTGCGAATTATGTACCAAGTTTCATCAGTTAATTTCATTTCTACAAGGGCATATCCCTGAAAAATCTTTTTATCAACAACTTTGCGCTTACCGTTTTTGATTTCGATTTGCTTTTCTTTTGGAACCATAACGTCAAAGATTTTGTCAGCCATATCAACGGCGTTAATTCGCTGTCTAATATTGTCAGCAACTTTTTCTTCGTATCCGCTATAAGTATGAACAGCGTACCATTGTCTTGTTGAGTCGTATCGATTGTTTGACATTTGTTTCCTTACCTATTTTATAATTAGTTTAAATAATAAATCGAAGCCAGTATCTAATAAAACTATGAGAACCAAGAAGAATGCTGTAAATAAAATCACCGCACCCGTTAGACCCCAGGTAGCTCGCCTATTTGGCCAACGTACTTGTTTTAATTCATGCCAAGCTCCCAAAAAATAGCCTTTGATGGATTTTAAAACTTTTTTAAAACCTTTGCCTGTTTGAACAAAAATATTCAAAGCACCTTTTTTTTCATTTTTAGCAGAAACTTTTGTTAAAGTTTTGCTAACTTTCTCAGCTTTGACCGTGTCTTGTTTTTTTAATTTCAGTTTCACAAAAAATGGCCCCCAATTTAAATAGCCTGCTAATGCAGACTGTCAATATTTAATATAGAGTATGATGATTATTTAGTCAAGATAACTTCTTCGGAATTTTTTTCTTCAACTGGCAAATCAAAGCTAAAGGTTGAGCCAAAGTTTAATCTTGTATCAAGCTGAATTGACGTTTTTAGTTTATGCGCAAGCTTAGCGGCGATATAGAGGCCCAAGCCCGTTCCGCTAGTTTGTCTAGTACGATAATCCTCGCTACGATAAAATTTCTCAAAAATTTTCTTTTGATCGGTCTTACTTAAGCCTATTCC
>CAZTKH010000014.1:0-9298 GCA_964613925.1 uncultured Saccharimonas sp. (SeqCode) | reverse complement strand
TACGATAAAATTTCTCAAAAATTTTCTTTTGATCGGTCTTACTTAAGCCTATTCCGGTGTCTTTGACGGCAAAATTTATCATACCATTTTTTTGATGAAACTGAATTGTAACGCTGCCTTTTTGCGTATATTTTAAAGCGTTAGTAATAAAGTTCTGTAATAATTCTTCAAGGTATAGACGGCTTACATTTACAGATTCAAGTTGTGGAGATAGATCAAGGTTTAGATGTAATTTTTTTTGTTCGGCCTCTTTGACGTATTTGTCGTGCAGCATATGGGCAAGTTCTTTGACATCAATACTTTCTTGAGCATCAGAAATGCCACGTTCGGCCCGCGATAGTGTGCTAAGATCGTTTACCATGTGTGCTAAAAATATAATTTGGTCATGCGCGACATTAACGGCATCTTTTAGCATCTTTTTTGTGGCGTTTGGATGATCCATCATAACTTGCACATTAGAAATTGTTCCTTCGGCAATTGTAATTGGTGTTCGAAGTTCATGGCTGGTTACGCTGATAAATTCATCACGCTCTTCCTCGAGACTCTTTTCTTTTGTGACATCTTTAAATATTACAATATATCCACTACTAGCTTCATCTTTGTTGGTTTGATCGTAAGTATTTCTAATTGGCGCGCAAGTGATTTCAAGACGAATTTTTTCTCCATCACTGAAATTGTATTCCAAGTCATCTCGCTTGATGGCCATTTTTAAATTTTTTAACTGTTTGTATATACTAACATCGTTATTTTTGTCATCAGTCAGCGGTAAAATATCATCAATATGGCGTCCTTCAAGACTGTCGTTTGTGTCAAGTAGGTCTAAGCTTGCGGCATTATATATCCTTATAATACCCTTTTTGTCGACACTAAGTATTGGTAGTGTGAGATTATTTACCAATGCTAAAACGCGATTATGTTCTAGCGAATCCTTTGATGCTTTTTTTGATATTTTTTCTTGATTTAGATTTTGTATATGTAAAAAACAAATTGTAAGAAGGCTGCCAAAAATAATAATCATTGTACTTATTGCGGAGTTGATAATATTAATAGATTGATTATGACAAAACAGCATGTCTATAGCTGTAAATATTAAAAACGCAATTATGTTGGCAACTGATCCTTTTAAACCAAAGATAATATAGCTGGATATGATAAATACTATCCAAATAGTTGATATTATTGATCCTATGCCAGTTACCAATAACAGATAAAACCCAACAAATATAATTGTGGTTAGATTATAAAAAAATAGTAACTTGTTTGACTTAGCTGGCAGTAAAAATTGCATTAATTCGACAACCAACCATACGAACATAAAACTAAAGAAGCTAAAAGTATCGATTATTTGCATGTTTGAGACTGAATTGTTTTGGATAAATGCTCCAAAAATTAAAAGTGGAATTGGAATAAAAAGCCCAACAAAACGAATAATCTGCGCCGTTGTCCGATTAAAATTTGATCCACCCTTAAACATCTTATGCTTATTATATCACTTTCTTTTTGTTTATATAGTTGGTGTTTGTAATTTTAATTGTCGTCGATGTTCTCGATAATATGGGTCGGCTTTTTCAACAAGTTTCCAAAAATCTTTTGAGTGATTCATTTGGATCGTATGTGATAATTCGTGAATAATTACGTAATCAATTTGTTCATATGGCAATTTCATTAATGCGATGTTTAGACTAATTGTACCGTTGCTGCTACAACTGCCCCACCGCCCACTTGCATGTGAAAACCTAACTCGTAAATATGAATAGTTATACATTTTTGCTATATATGATAGTCTTTTTGTAAGATAATTTTTTGCTTCAAGTCTTAATGCGTTGATTATGGCATCACGAATTTTGCGTGAAACAGTTGCGTTTGATATTTCAACATTGTTAGGTAACTTCACTAAAATTTGCTGACCATGATTTATGACTGACACGCTTTTATTGTCTGTTTTTTGGATAATTAACGTGTGACTTTTGCCGATTTGCATGCCGTTTTCGTACGTGTATACCGGTTTTGTCTGGTTGATCATTTTTTGAATTTCTTTGCGTGAATTTTTTAATAATCTTTTTACTAAAAAAATTGGTGCAAAAATTGGCATAGATGCCCGAAGGGTGCCATCTGGAGCTATACGCAAGCGTACTTGGGTTGCTTTAGAGCTGCGTCTTATTGTGATTTTTCCGAATTCTTCATCTTGTATAATTGGCATATTGTTTATTGCGGACTAGATAAATATTTTAGAACAATTTTTAACTGGCTAGCATAGGTGTGTTTTCCGCTTATTACGACTACGTCTTTGCGGGTATTCTCGATTGGATTATATTGTTTTGTAATTTTGTCAAATTGCGTATCGTTAATTATTGGCATTTTTCTATCTTTATTTGTTTGACGAAGTCGTTTTTTGGCGGTTTCTTTGTCAATCTGAACTAGGATAAAAAGCGGCTTATATCCAAGACTGCGAGAAACCTTTATGACATCATCACAGCTAGCCCGGCTATACAACATACTATCAAAAATAATAGTTCTCTTTGTTTTTGAAATCTCTTTTAGGGTGTTTTTTATGAATCGATTAACAACTAGATTTTTGGCTTTTTGATCGATTTCAATACCATCAAGTTGATTATAGATTTGTTCAAAACTAATCAATGGTGCTTGAAAAGTACTAGCGAAATGTTCAGCAAAATAGCTTTTACCAGCACCAGGTATTCCTAGCATCACCACTAAATGTGAAGCACCTAAGTTTGATGGATTCATAATGACATTATAGCAAATATGTTACAAAATATCATTTTTGCGACTATTTTTTATGAATTTTTTTGAGCAGTTTGGTTAGGTTTTATGAATTTTATATAGCCTAAAATAAGTGCAATAATTAGTCCAACAGTTACAATAATAAATCTGTATTGAATATTGTCGGTAGAAAAACCTCTGATAATGCTATAGATTAATGTAAAAATACCACCGAGCAATACGCCATTCGAGATAATTGAAATATTACTGATAAAGATTAATGCAATTGACAATGCAACAACAGAAAGAGCCAAAGCAATTATAGAAACATTTCTGTTGTATATCGCTAAATCTTTTTGATAATTTTCATAGTCTTTTTGGTATGAATCGCCAGGTTTTGTTTTTTCACTATTTTGATTGGTTTGATAGATGGTTTCATCGAAATTCGGAGCCTGTGGTTCATTATAGAACGCTGAAATACCAAGACCAAAGAATAGTGCGATTAAGATTGCAATAAAGGTTGTATAGATTATTTCTATGCCAGATAATTTATTGTGCTTAGAATTTTTTGCTTTTTTTAACATCACCCATCTCCCAATATTAATAATCACTATAAAACTATATTAGCATAAGCTGTATATTGTTTTACGAATTTGTTATGACGGCAGCAATAGCAAATCTGCCATCGTTTGGTCGCCTACCAAGAAGATATTGACTATGAGAAAAGTATGTTTTGTCATTAGTTGTATCGATTGGCGATACGGTAATATTTTCGATTTTTACTCCAGCTGATAAAAACTGCTCCACGGCGACTTGATGAAGACTTTTATTGTTAAATGCAAATAAAGGATAGTTTTTTCCACCAGCCGCAGGGCTTATCCATATTTTTAAATTTGAAGGTTTGACGTTATGTATTTTTTCCAAATACTCAACTGATTTTATTCCCCCATTTTGTTCAAGACTATGCCGACCAAGGTGAGACACCATTAGAATATTTTCTTCAAGATTATAAATAACCGCACCAATACAATCAGCTAATGGCAAAAACAAGGCATGGTTGAGTTCCGTTACTACTAAAGCATCGCAAATTATTGTTTGCGGACGAATCATTCCATCGCCTTTTGCGCTACCGTCTATTGTTTTGTAACGTGTAAAATTTTTAGTATCAAATGTGACGCTTATTTTTGTTGTATTTTCTATACTAATCTCGTGATTACTTAAAAATTTTTTGCGATTATCGTAAACATTTTTAAAATTATCACCATCGGATTTCATCGTGCCGTCGGCTTGCGTCGAAACATAGATTTGAATGCTCATGATAATAACAATAAATAATTAGTGGTTATTAAGCAAACTAATAATCAATTGGACAAAGCCATTCTTTTTGACCAAGTAAAATAACTGGCTTAAGATTTACTTTCTTTGCAAAGCTACTTACTGCCTTGAATACCTTTGGGATAAAATAAAATGTTTCAAATTCCTGTTGATTAAAATTATCATTAATTACAAATTGAACCATTAGCATTTCATTGGATACGTTGACCATTACATCAGTAATATAGTTGAGTTGTCGAACTCCTGGTAGCTTGCGACCTAATTTATTTAGTCGATTTTTTGTTAGATCAATTTTATCTGCAAATATTATTGTACTTGCAATAATATTATCTGTTTCAAAACCATCACTGTGATTTCTAATAGCATCAAGAACCATTTTTTGATTATGAAGCTTGATATTGTTATTTTCTAAATATTGTTTAGCCATTTGGTAGCTATTTTCAGCATGATTTTCTTTGCCATTTATGCAGCCAATATCATGCAAAAGTGCGGCTATTTTGGCATCCTCGATGATTTCTGGATTATATTTTAAACGTAAAAGTGTTTGTTCGACAGTTTTTATTACATTATCAATATGGGATTGGCTATGTTTGCAGTAAATATTTTTGTCAACTTCAATAAGAGATATTTCATCATAAATATTTTTGATATAGCCGTCCGTAACTATCTTATTAAACATATCAGACCTTATCGTTATATTTTAACACAAAATATTAAATAATGCAAGTAATTCAGATTATTGATAATAAAAATTGTTTAATATGCAAGTCTGTTTTATAATATATTCATATGAGGATGAGGGGTTTGAAAAAGCTTTGGCTTATGGGCTGTTTTTTAATTGTATCCCTTGTCGCCAACTTATTTATTAGTTTATGTGTCTATGCACTACCAAGTACGACAATATCTTGCAACTCAGGCGAAATTATTTGGAATAATAATGAGAGCCAGTTTGTTATAACATTAAATTGTCCTGGTTTAGCTAGTTTTTCGGGAACGAGTTTAGAAAAAACCGTACTAACAGAAGCTGATACTGATATACAACGCATTAAATTATCTACTTATTTGCAAAATACTACCGATATTACATCGACGACGCCATGGATGGCTGAAATTATAGATGAAAAAATTCAGCTGACATTTTATTCGAGCAGTATATATTTCAATCAAGGTCTAACCTTTCGCCAAATAAGCATTGAAGCAAATATGCTATTTAATGAATTAGGCGTTGGTAATCTTGAAGTCAATATTGGTTCAGATTTACTTATCGATTTTTCGCCGTCTTTTGCCCAAGATGATAATTATGATATTTTTGGAGTTACTTTAGAAATTCCCGCTAATGAAGGGCTGCTTATTAATGATGTGGAATCTGAAGGCGCTATTTCGCAAATTGTGATTGTCGACGATACAATATATGGCGACCTTATAGTTGGTGGGGATGGTTCATTTAGCTATACTCCAAATAATGATTATTATGGCGATGATAGTTTTAGATATTATTTAATCGATGCATCTGCAAATATTAGTAATATTGCGACAGTTACTATTAGTGATTTAGACCCTGAAGTAATTATTGACTATTATGGCAATTCTAATTCTGGTTCTTTGCCCGGCTATGCGAAGCTTGGTGAAAATGTTCGGCTAAGTTTTTTTACTAACGAGCCAGTAGATGTTCTAGGTATAAAAATAGGCGCTAAATATGCTGATACTGTTGAGAAAATAAGCGACACAAATTATGTTGCATATTATACTTTTCAAGATAGTGATATTGAAGGAATCGTTAATTATGTAATTAATGTTTCTGATCGAGCCGGAAACACAATAAATATATCAACTGAAAATGGCATAATCTTTGACAAAACACCACCAGCAATTGTATTAGATGATAGCCTATCCTTTTGTCCTGATGATGCCGATGTTGTCTGTTTGGAAGTTAATGATATATATAACGAAACAACAATATTATATGCGCTTGATAGTGTCGTTGGTGGTGAGCCAATAACGCATGAGGTTCAAGTAAGTGGTTCTGTCGATTTGAGCTTGCCAGGAAATTATCATTTAGTTTTTATGGCGACTGATAATGCCGGAAATGCAACTATTTTTAACAGATATATTCGTGTTGTTGATTCAGTCAACGAGGAATATAAATTAATTGACAGTGATTTGATAAAACAAAATATTCAAAGTAATTTATCTCAAATTATGACAAATAATTTTGAACATTTTACTGATTTGTATTTTGAAAAATCGATTGATGATATAAAAATAATCAGAGTAACTTTTAAGGGTCCGATTGATATTTCGAATTCGGACTTTGCTGGCTTTATTGAATTAATTACTTCAAAATTAGAGACGGTAAAAGTTGGATCGGCTGATTTAAATATGGATAATTTTAATGATTTAAGTTCTTTTGTTTCTGGTGGCATTAGTCTAAAATTTTATCACTTACAAAAGCTTGGCTATTCTTCAATTTCAAAACTATCGGACCTAATCAAAAATACAAAAATTTATGATTCAGACAATACCGTCTCGACAAAAGACAGTATCGCCGAACCAATAAACTTCGCAAGTTGTGGGCCAGTTGATCATAGATGTTACGCGTTAAATTATGACGTAAAGCGGCTACTAAGCTACTCTATTTCAAAGGATAATGTTGCACCAAATATATCGGTAAATCCAATTTCAACGACATATTTAGGAGAAAGAGTATATTTATCAGGAAATATTGATGATATAAATAGCCAACTTGTTTTATTTGTTGGCGATAATAGTATTTATCTTGAAAAATCAGCTATCAGCAACGGCCGGTGGTCTATCCAACTAGATAGCTCAAGGTTTAGTGTTGGTGATTATGTAGTTAGAATTTTTGCCACTGATATTATTGGTAACCAATCGACTGCCTCAACAATTCTTCGCATTCGAAACCACAGCTATGTTATTACTTCATCAAAAAATAATTCTGAGTTTGAATTATATAGTGCTAATACAGAACAAAAAGTAGCTAGTAAATCATCATATACTTATATCAACTATTCTGCCGTTTCAAGTACCTATATCAAAACAACGTATGTAAACATTGTCGACAATAATACAAATGGTCAAAAATTTGATTATAAATTATTAATTATTTTTATCTTACTTATTATTGTTTGCGCATTACTAACGATGTTGATTTTGTTGATTGCTTTCAAAAAATATATTAAATAGTATATTTTAGCCTTTATAATATTGTGTTTTTAGTAGACAATAGATTTATGAAATCTGCTTCTGCTTTAAAATTTGGATTAAGCTATGGCGCAACATCGGGAGTAATTACTAGTCTCGGGCTACTTATCGGTTTGTGCGTTACGACAAATTCCAAAGGTGTTATTTTCGCCGGTTTGTTAACGATTGCTTTTGCCGATGCTCTTTCAGATGGTTTGGGCATACATATTTCACAAAAATCAACAAATCAATCTAAAAAAGAAATAAATATAGAGACATTTGCCGCAATATTTACAAAAATGATACTTGGACTAAGCTTCATGGTTCCATTGATATTTTTACCCATAATAACGACTGTAATTATAGATTTTGTTTGGGGATTGATTGTAATAATATTTTTAAGTTATAAAATTGAAAAACACTCAAAAAGAAAAACTTTGTCGGTAATTTTTGGCAATGTAATGTTAACACTTTTTGTTATTGCCGGTAGTTTAATAATAAGCACGCTAATTAATCAATATATTATCTAAATTTCTTTAATAGATATTTGTGCGGAAATTGCACGGTGATCAGATCCGCCATCTTTGTGAATTGTATATTCGCTGGCATTAATATTATTTGATGTAAATATATGATCAATTTGAATCAATTTTATGCTTGGTAAAAACTCATAATTACGTATTTTAGGCGTTGTTGTTGGCCTGTGCTTAATATCGGTATCTGTTAAATGTGTATTATTTTCAAGATATTTAATTACACTGCCATTCGCCATTTCAATGACTCTTTTATATAATTTTGGAAGTATTATATTTGAGATTATTTTTGAGAATTTTGTTTTTAAAAATTTTGATGGCCAAAAATCATCGCCGTGCATTGCATTAAAATCGCCAATTACAATTGTTGGTTCTTTTGATTGATTGATTATACTTGATAAATCCGTAATTTGATTTAATCGTGTTGATTCGAGTCGATCATCTAGGTGAATGCCAAAAATTCTAATATTATCTTTGTCATTTTTGTATATAGCTGATATACAATTTCTAAAGTTACCTAGTTTAATATATTTAAAATCATGAAGTGGTGTTTTACTTAACAGTAACATCGATAAATGTTTTGTATAGGCATCTTTTCTATTAGCTAAGTCATCGTCGTATGGCGCAGAATAGACCGCGTAGCCCATCCGTTTAATATTATTTAGGCATTGTAACTTATCGATAGATTCTTCGGTATATGCTTCTGGTAAAAATATTATATCTGCATCAATTCTGGATATATTATTCAAAATTTGGTCATAACTACCCCTGCCCTGTTTTTGCATGCTTAGTCTACCCTCAATGTTCCAGCTGGCAATTTTGATAAATGATTTTGTCATAATTAAGATATATTTTACTCCACAAATATTAATTAATCTAATCATACGCGGTGTTGACAAATTATTTATAGAGTTGTATAACAAATTGATTAGATTTAATCTAACGTACCTAATTATTAGCATCACGGTTTCATTTTATTGGCTCCGTGATAATTGTCACCGGAGTAATTTTTTGATTAATATGAAAGGTGGCAAATATGTGTGATTTAGAAGCATGGAAGACTCAACACTCAGATTATGATAAATATACCTATGCCGAGTATACGATTCAGTTTGTTGGTATATACAGTAAGAAGTATTGGAAAGTTAAGTTTGATAACAGGGTTTGCACAGTTCCTCGTAACCAATGCGCCTATATTCCCAAAAAAGGTTCGCATATAATATTAAAATATATATGCGGAACTACTATTCTTGGAATTGTGATTGACGGAAATATTTTTAAAGATATTTCTCGAGATGATTACAAACATAACATACAAAGCGAACTTGAAAGGTCACATTGCTTCTAGTCGACAAAACCCGCACAAATTCGTGCGGGTTTTATTTTTTTGTGAATTGCTCATGCTTTTGTTTAAATAATGAACAACATATACTGAGGGTTATGGAAGATATATTACCTAAAGTTATTTGTGATGAACAGACAGTAAATCCAGATGATTTTTGGGGCTC
>CAZTKH010000013.1:2119-12818 GCA_964613925.1 uncultured Saccharimonas sp. (SeqCode) | reverse complement strand
CTAATCTGAGCAATCGTTAAGCGCCTGTCAAAACCTTCTCCCTCTGAGAAGGTTTTTATATCTCCATATTCACTAGCAACCTGATGAACAATACGTCGATCGGCTGCGTTTAGATTTAAAACTTTTGAAGTACCAGTCTTTTGAACTTCTTCAATCCATTCTTTGGCTTGTTTAGCAAGCTTATCAGCACGTTGACGCTTGTAATCGGCAATATCAATATTAACGCGATTAAGTTCCGCCTCTTTGTTGCGAAGAACTGTCGAAACAATATATTGCAAACTACGAAGATTCTCGGCATTGCGACCGATTAACAAACTATTTAATTCGTTTGAAGGTACAGATAATTCGATAACGTCATCATTACAAGTTGAGGAAACGGTAATATTTGCCCCAAAGAATGATAATAAATCTTCTAAATATTTTTGTGCAAATTGGACTGACTCTTCTCTGTTCATAAAATTTCTCCGTTTACTTCTTGAATTTTTTAGAAGCAGTGTCTTTGGCTGTAATACGAATAACTGTTGCTTCTTGTGCCTCTTTGGCTCGTGCTTTAGCGGTGGCTTTTTTGCCAGGTGTTTTAACCTCTGATTGTGCCTCTTCGGCAATCTCAATCATTTCTTCGCTATCTTTTTTAAGTATACTCCTCTGTTGTAGTAAGGCAACTACATTTGAGGCGGTGTAATAAAGTGTAATTGCACCTGGCATATATAACATTACCGGTAAAAACATAATTGGCATAAATTTAGTCATATTTGTCATCATAAGAGTGTTAATCTCGGCCTGATCAACTTCTTTACCATTTGAAGCTTCGGCCAAAATATCTTTTATTTTGCGTTTATTTTGAGCTTTTGGAGTAGTTTGTTTGGTTAATAAATACTGCGTAGCAACGGCCACTAATGCCAGTATTAATAAAATAATATTAAAAGTCATTGCGCCGTTATTTTGATCCAACGCTTTACCGGTTAAATCAATAAAGCCAAATAGTTTTTGGTTTAAAATAGATGGATCAGCGATTAATTTGGCAATTGGGTCAATCCCCTTCATAAAACCATAGGTAAATTTAGATAGATCGGCTTGATTGACTGTAAAAATTTGAATAACTTGGTATAGGGCAATAAAAATTGGCAATTGAATAAAAAGTACGCCAATTGAGCCAAATGGGCTGACGCCATGTTTTTTATATAACTCCATCATCAAGGCACCTTCAATTTGTTTATTGCCGTTAGCTTGTTTTTTAATTTTAGCTAATTCAGGTTGCATTTTTTGCATTGCCCGCGTCTGATGAAGTTGCTTTTTAACTAGTGGCCATAAGGCAAAGCGAACTAAAACCGTAAAGATAATAATCGCAATACCAAAATCACCACCAGGAATAATGCTATATATCGCAAGCAAAAGGTTAAAAATCGGCTGAATGATTACAATATCAAATATATTCACAAAAAACTCCACAAAAATAATTGTTTACTACTTCAAATATTATAACAGTTTTTAGGAGTTTTTTATATTTTAGTTGTTTGTTATATTTAGCTGATCAATAATTTGATTTAACTTATCAAAAATTTCTACTTGTGTGTCAGTATATAATTCACCAGAAGTTACAATTACCGCAATATCATAAACATTGTTTAATTTTGGTAATAAGTTTTTAGTATACTCATAAATTTGGCGCCTTACGCGATTACGTTTAACAGCACCTTTTAAAACTTTTTTACTAATAATAACCGCAAGGCGTGAGTTTTGTCTTTTTGGATTTTTGATATATTTAATAGTTAGCCATCGCGAACGAACCGCCTGACCGTTTTTATAAACAAAATTTAGGCTACTATGCCCATGAAATCGGTTAATACTAGAAATCATCTGTGTTTATTATATCCTAATCTGTGAGTATAAAAAAATACTGTCATTTATTTTTGACAGTATTTTTTAAAAATTTAGAGGGCTAATTTTGCTCGTCCTCTTGCTCGGCGTCTTTTTAGAACTTTACAGCCACCTTTAGTAGCGATTCGAGCACGAAAACCATGTGTTTTAACACGGTGAATTTTGTGAGGTTGGTATGTTCTCTTTGTTGTCATATCTTGATAATTTTACCGGATATCCACAGATTTAGCAAGACATAATAGTTGTATTATCCATATTTAATTATTTAATATAAAATTTTATCCACAAAACACTATCACTTATCCACACTTTAACAGAGGTGGTACAAGAATGTGTATAAATACTCTATCAATCCTTATCTATTTTTTAAAAAGAAAATTATGGGTTGTGGAAAACTTTAATATTAGGTATAGTTTAGTAAATAAGGTGTTAATAAGAGGGGTTTTAGAAAACATGTATAACGCGTTGTGGCAGAGTGTTTTAGGCGAAATTGAGCTTTCAGTTTCTCATGCTACATTTACAACTTGGTTTAAAAACACTCAATTAATTGATAAAAACGAAACCGGCGTCGTTATTGAAGTCCCTAATATTTTTGCAAAAAAACAATTTGAAGTTAAATTTAATGATCAAGTAAAAAGCATTCTTCAAAAAAATGGTGTTAATCCAAAAACAATTAGCTATGTTGTTAATATTTCAGGTAAACATACTCGTTTAAACCGTGAAACAACTGCAAATATTCAAAATACATCTAATGATAAAATAACAGCTGAAGAGTTAATTTCATCCCCTACTAAGCAAACAAATAATTCTTTACCTAATTGTGGTTTAAATCCACGATATACTTTTGATAATTTTATTGTTGGTTCAAGTAATGATTTAGCTTATACAGCTAGCCGTGCTGTAGCATCTAATCCGGGTGTTAAATATAACCCGCTTTATTTATATGGTGGAGTTGGTCTTGGTAAAACTCACCTTATGCAAGCTATCGGTAATGAGATTATTAAAAATGATCCAAAAATGCGTGTTTTATATATTAGTTCCGAAACTTTTGTAAGTGAATTTTTGGATTCAATTCGTTTTAAGAAAAAAGGTTTCTCTGATAAATACCGTAATGTTGATGTTTTAATTGTTGATGATATGCAATTTATTGCTGGTAAAGAAAAAACCCAAGAAGAATTTTTTCATACTTTTAATCACCTTCACCAAAATAATAAACAAATTATTATTAGTAGTGATAAACCACCAAAAAGTATTCCAACACTAACTGAACGTTTACGTAGCCGATTTGAAATGGGTATGGCAATTGATATTCAAATGCCTGATTTTGAAACTCGTTGTGCAATTTTAAATATAAAAGCCTCAATGTCTGGTGTTGTTTTAAATAAAGAAACTGTTGAGTATTTAGCAAATAATATTAAAACCAATATTCGAGAACTCGAAGGTTCATTAAATCAATTACTCGCCTATGCGGAAATGCGTGGAATTGAACCTGATGTAAATACAGCCGAAGGTTTAATTGGAAATATTCGTCACTCTCGCCCACAACATATTACCGCAAAACAGATTATTGAAAAAACTGCAAAACATTTTCAAATTGAATCATGTGAAATTTGTGGCGATAAACGTGATAAATATATTGTTGTGCCTCGACAAATTGCTATGTATTTATTAAGAAGTGAATTACACCTTAGCTTTCCAAAAATTGCCACTGAATTAGGTCGAAAAGACCATACAACTGCTATTCACTCTGTTGAAAAAATTGAAAAATCAATCAAATTAGATTATTTAATCCGTGAACAAGTTTCAGCAATTCGAGAAAATCTATATGCATAAAGCCTGTGTAAAATTTGTGAACAATCATCGCATTAACTATAGTAAAACTATGGGTTATACAAACACAGATACTATAAAAAATTTATACATTAGTAATATTAAATGTTTAAAAACTATATTTATAACCAAAGTTATTACTTTGTTTTACTCCCCTTTTTCCACATTTAAAATGAGTGTTTTTATCTTATGAATAAGAGTTTTACCCAATATCCACAGAGCCTATTATTAAGAACACTAAAAAGAAATTAAAGAAAGGAATAATAATGGAACTAATTGTCACACAAGAAAAATTAAATAAAGCATTAGCTGCTGTAAGTCGAATTGCAAGTACAAAAACACAGTTACCTATTTTGAGTAATATATTACTTCGAACCGATGGTAATCGTTTATTAGTTGCAGGAACAAATCTCGAGATTGCAATCACTCAATATATTGGAGCAAAAATTATAAAACCAGGTTCGATTACTATTCCAGCTAGACTAATGTCTGATTTTATTTCTAGTCTTCCAAAAGAATCAGTTGAATTAAAAGTTGTTAATGATAATTTACATATTAAAAGTGGATCTTATACTTCAATAATTAATGGTTTTATTGCTGATGAATTTCCAGAATTACCAACAATAAACGAAAAATCATCAATTCAATACACAATAAATGTGGAAGACTTTAAACAATCTGTTTCTCAGACAATTATTACAAGTGGTAGTGATACAAGTCGACCTGTTTTAACGGGTGTTTATTGGCATTCTTATGAAGGTCAATTATATCTTGCAGCAACTGACGGTTATCGCCTATCTGAAAGAAAATTAATGGAAACAAAAAGTGAAGTTTCGGCAATTATTCCAAATCAAACACTTCAAGAAGTTTTAAGAAATATAAGCGATGACGCAGAACAAATTGATATCTTATTTGATGAGACTCAAGTTAGATTTAGAATTAATGAATTAGAAATAATTAGTAGATTAATTGATGGAAATTTTCCAGATTATCGACAATTATTACCAAAAACAACCGAAACAACAATTATTATTAACAAACCTGATTTTATAAGAATTACTAAAATTGCTGGTTTGTTTGCCCGTGAATCTGGTGGTAGTGTTACTTTGACTGCTGATAAAGAAAAAAATATTTTATCAATTCATTCAATTGCTTCTCAAATGGGAGAAAATACCTCAGAAACTACTGCAAATGTTAGTGCTGATGGTCAAATTACATTAAATTCACGATATTTAAGTGAAGCATTATCTGTTATTGATAATGACGAAGTTGAATTTAGTTTTAGTGGCAAAATTGCCCCATGTTTATTAAAATCAACCAAAGAAAATACAAATTATTATCATATAATTATGCCTCTAAAGAGTTAATAAAATATGGTGGTGGTGACAAAATTATCTGTCCAAAATATTCGATCTCATCAAGAATATATTATTAATTTATCACCCGACGTTACAGTTATAACTGGATCAAATGGAAGTGGAAAAACGTCCTTACTTGAGGCGCTATATATTGCGCTTCAAGGTAGTTCATTTAGGGGTAGTGATAATGATATTTTGTCACACAGTAGTAATTGGTGGCGAATTTGTTTAGATTTTAACTCAAATGACAAAAGAATAATTTCTTTTAATCCAGAGCTTACAACTGGACGAAAAAAAATTGTAATTGATAATAAAACAATGTATCGTTTAGTCCCAAAATATAAACACCCAGTTGTTTTGTTTGAACCAGATGACCTTAGATTATTACATGGCTCCCCAACGCGTCGTAGGCAGTTTATAGACGGTTTTATTAGTCAACTCGACCCAATTTATAACTCAGCACTTCATAAGTATGAGAGAGCTTTAAAACAGCGCAATAATTTATTAAAAAATAATATTTATAAAGAAGATGAATTATTTGCGTGGAATTTAACACTTAGTGAACATGGCTCTTATATTATAGAAAGAAGAATCGCTTTTATTGAACAAATTAACAGCAAATTAAATGATGCCTATAATTTAATAGCTAAATCGTCAGATATTATTTCAGTCCACTACTCTCAAACGTATATTGGCGATATAAAACAAAAACTTTTAAATGATTTGCAACACCATCAAGAACGCGATAAATATTTAGGATTTACTAGTGTTGGACCACATCGTCATGATGTTATTTTTAAATTTAATGAACTGCCAGCTATGGAAGTTGCGTCACGTGGTGAAGTTCGTAGTATCGTATTAGCATTAAAATTTTTGGAAGTTGATATTATTGAGCAAATAACAGATATAAAACCAATTATTTTGCTTGACGATGTTTTTAGCGAGCTTGATGATGAGCGACAAAAACGATTATTTACACTTAAAAACCAAGTAATTATTACCTCAACAAAATTACCAGAAAATATCAAGACAAAAATAAAAACTATTAATTTAGATAAAAATTAAAGATCGTATTTTAAATCATTAATTGAATTTAAAATTTCGATTGGAACGTTTTTGTATTTTGATTTGCTTAATAATAATTCAGGATAATTAATAATTTCCCAGGTTTGGTTATTTTTATAAGCTACAAATCTGTAAACATCTTTTTTATTATTTGGAGTTGAATTTTTATTAATTAATAAACCACCAAACCACTCACCTTTTTGATATGAAATTTCAGATTTTATTTCATAATTTTTTATTAAGTCTGGATATTTATCTGATAAAACTTTAAATATGTTATTTTTTGAACTATAAGCAATTGTTGATAAATATGACAGACTGTAATCTGGATCGATTAATATTTGGTCGTTTTTGGAAATGTTAATATTAATTGGTTTTGAATTAATAATTGTGCCGGTTGGAATAATTACATATTCACCGGTTTGAAGTTGCATTTTTTTGCTTTCAGTAATTTTTATTGGATTAGTTTTTTTATCGTAATCTTGTTTTTTATAAATTTCTATCTGGGAAACGTTTTTTGAAAATTGAAAATCAATTTCACGAAGACTTAAAAAATAACCTAAAATAGTTGATATTATTATCAATATTACTAAACTAATGCTAATTATAATTATTTTCTTTTTCATATTTTAAATGGGTTTTTATGGTTTATAAATTCGTAATCATAATCTGCTAAATTATTGTCAAATGATCTAAGTTTTAATAAAGCTGATTGTCGGTATTGTTCGCTGGAATTAATCGTAATGATAATTTTTTCACCTTTTTTATCGGTTTTATCTAATTTATAACCAATTGAAAATAAGTAATTTGTATAAGGAATTTTTGTTGTGATTGGGTTAATTTTTTTGAAGTATTCACCATTTTTAGAGGCTTCTTGGGCAATAATTCCGGACATTTTGGAATATAAATCTTTATTTTTTTCAGCCCATTGTTTAGCTTGGTCGGATTCAGCAACTAATGAAATATTTAATTCAGAGCCGTTTTTGTAAATATATTGGGTTAATTCAACAGTTTTAAAACCATCTTTTTCGATTTTTATTGAATATTCACCAGATTTAATATAATTTATGCCATTACCAAATATTTGTTCGCCAATAGTAACTTTTGCATCTTTTGGAACTGTGTTAATAGTAATCTCAACTTTGCCGGCTTTGTAATTATTTTGTAAGACGTTATAGCCAATTAAACCAATAATAATAATTGATATGGCGGAGATTATAATAATTAGTTTTTTATTTAACATAGATTATTTTTTCCTATACCAAGTATATTCTGAATCGTTTAAACTTTCACTTCCAGACATTGGTGCGCGTTGACATTGGGATGCAGATGCAACTGTTGATTCGTACCCATCAACATTTCCTATATAAACAAAAGTATGTCCGTCATCTCCATCAGAATAAATTGCAACATCTCCTGGCCTTAAGGTGCTTGTGTCTATCGATGCGGCATTTCCGAGATTTTGCCAATTTGCGTCTAGCCATTGTTTTTGAGTAGCGGTAGCGCCGCCCGTGCCGTTATAATTATATCCCGTGTCCCAACCACTATCATAGATAAATGTCGTGACAAATGCTCCGCAGTCTATACCAGAGCCCACACCAAGGCTAGTACATTCATCTCCGTCATATCTTCCTTCGCTCGTGGCTTTTTCTACAGCTTTTTTATAACCATCAGTTGGCGTAACTGCTTGTATTCCCGTGTTTTTATCTGCTGAAACATTTGGATTGTTATACCATCCTCTATGTGTTGGCCAGACGTAACTTTTAAGCGTATCAATAAATTTATTTCCAGAGCCGCAACTTTTACCAGCAGACATACCGCTCATTTTGTCATAGATTGCTTGGGCATACCCACCACGAGTATTTTTTACAAATTCATCACTATCACTTGATCTTTCAAAATAATCATGAAAAATAATTGTGGCGTCTAAAACCGTATTTGCAGTTTTTATTTTATCTAAAGCGCTTACATTATCTTTTGCGGTGTAGTTGTATTCATTCGGCATTTCTGCCCAAACATATTCCAATTCAAAGGTTAAAAGCTCATTTAAATCTTCTTCTGGTATATTTTTTTCAGAAAGTGGTGCTTTGTCTGTTAATTTAAAACCATCTTTTACGGTACCGATTATTTCTGCCCCACCTGTGCTATATGAAGAACTAATATATTTTTCTAAGTGTGGTTTGTCGGTTAATAATTTTCCTAATATGCCACTTTTTGTACCATCTGAACTGATTGAATATCGTCGACTACCGTCCCACTGTACGATACCCCATGCGTGGGCTGATTTACCATCATCAGTTAAAATACCCTCATTGCTTGATTTATCCGTGTCATTAATTGTTTGCCATGCTGTTGGTGAAACGCTTGATTCCTGATATATATTTCCTAATATTCCAGCAGTTTGGATTTCGGTTAATTCTTTGCTTATAAAAAAGCTCCAAACTTTTCCAACAATACTTCCATCACCCGTACTTGCACATGGGGCGGTATTGGCGCGTTCATTATAAAACAAAATATCATTACCGCTGTAAAAACCATTAGTAGCGCTTACTGTGGTAGTGAGCGGCATAATTAATAATATCAACGATAAAATCATTGATTGAAATACCTTTGATATTATTTTGATTTTTTTAAACATATTTAAACCGTTACTACCTTGGATAATATCTGGTTGGTTTTATTTTTAGAAAAAAGATTAGAAAATATTTCTTGGATTTTTGAGAAGAACGATTGCGATGCGGTTGTATTATTGGTAATATCAGCGCCATCATAGAATGCAACTTTTGAATCAAGACCTTTTGATAAAGCAACTTCTAGATCTTCGTCGTCACCCGACATACCATCATCAATTCGTTTATCGATTGTATAAAGATAATAATATTTTGCATTTGGATATATTGAACTCGGAATCATACAATTTTTTCCATTATCGGCTTGAAAATCTGAACCGGTATATCCAATTGGATCTTCGCTATAAATACAAGATTGTTGAAAATTATAAAAATTTGTACCTATTTTTGGGTTCCCGTCTTCATCAAGTTCACTGCTTATTTTTTCAATAACAGTTGAAGGTTCGATATTTAAATCTTCGTTTGGAATACCATAGGCAATATTACAATAAGGGTCAGCGGCAATGCCCATATCTTTGTAATCAGAATCTTGGCATAAATTATATTCTTCGCCAGTATTTGCTGCATAAGCAGAAGTCGAATTTATTGACGCAACTGAACTGCCCGCAAATGACGATAATGAACTAATAGCACTTGGAATAGACGATACATTTGATAAATATGGCAATATTTTACTAACCACACTACCCATAAATGTATTTGGGTTGGTGGCATCAAGCGGACTATAGGCAATTCTATCTTCTTCGGCATATTCTGCGGCAACTTGTTTAGATAAATTAGAATATGCAATTGCCTGCTCGACTGATAATGGAGAGTTACCACCGGTTTTTGCCAGCTTGCCCATCATACTAGAAACCCCCGAAGTAATCGCATCGCCCGCTAATTCTCCTACTGTTGTTTTGTCAACTATAACGCCAGCAACAATATCCTGCAGTAATGATGGCAACATAGCTACTCCTAGCGCAAATGCAAGACCAAGAGCGCCATTTACCACAGTACTCGTACTAATAGATACACCACCACTTGCTATACCAACAGCTATGCTCACAACCGCAGATCCAATTTGAAAAAATATGTTTTGGGTGATTTTACAGGTGGTAGACGGGGCTCCGCCTAAGACAAGATCAAAATAAGAAGTAATACCTATCAAAGCTCCGGTTAAGCCAGCTCCTGCTAAAAATTGTGAAGCTGTTTCTGGCATTTTTCCAACTTTGCCATATGCTGCGTATTTATAACCAAATGAGTCTGTAGCGGACTTTGATGTAGTTTGTTTTAGCCCGTTTACAATCGTTGAACTAACCGCTGCGGTTGTTAAAATCTTTCCCAAATATTCAACATCGCTTGGGTCTGGGTTGACGCCCGCTTTTATCATGTCGGCAACTTTCATAAATAGCATTGCATAAGAAGCTAACTGAACTACCCGAACAGTTTTAGCGGCAAAACCAATTGCCCGAACCGTACCATAGGCAGTACATGCGTTATCAATAGCACCAGTGAGAGTAAGTGCGCTTTTTGCTTTTGAAGCCGCTGACACAACATCGGTTGCCGCCATTCCTAACGTATCAGCAATAGTTTGGGTTGTTTTTGATATTGATTTTGTACCAGATTCGGCTATTTCATCGGCATTCTCAGCTATATTTTCGGCTAAAGCCTGTCCTGATTTTTTTACATCAGTTACGTCTTTTTCTGGTATTTTTATATTTTCACCAGGATTATTGGGGTCTGGAGAAGAATATTTATCTTGATCAAATTCATCACCATCCAGATCTTTCACGTCTGGTTTTTCGGTTTTTTGTATATCAACAGCTTCTTTTGTAGATTTTTGTATGTCAGCTAATTTATCTGCATCAGTTGTTTTTTTACCACCAAGATGTATGCCTTTTTTATCTATAAAAAATAATGATTTGTTCCAAACTTTATCATAAAAACCAGCAAACA
>CAZTKH010000013.1:0-2019 GCA_964613925.1 uncultured Saccharimonas sp. (SeqCode) | reverse complement strand
ACCTGTCATTTTAGATAAAGTAATTTTTTTGGTTCGGATATCCATACTGGTTAATTGAACATTAAATTTATTAACCATGGTTTCTTTTAGATTAACCAATAAAAGACTTGGTGATAATAACCCGCCAATGCCAATTCCACCACCAACGAGCGTTAAAATAATAGTAGTTAGTGGTCCGCGTTTTTTTAAAAAATTTTGTGCGTTAATTTTAAAATTTGCTTTTTGAGATTCTTCGTCCTTGCCACGAACGTTGTTTATAAATGAATTATTCGCGTCCTTTACAGTTGATACGTTATTTTCTTGGTAACTTACAGGCTCTTCTGTATTTGGAGCCTCGGTATTATTTTCCAAGTTATCAAGCTCTCGTGCGCGTCTGGCGGCGGATATGTCAATTATTTTAGCTGATTTGCCATTAGGAATAGACCGTAAATACGGTTGGTTCGTTTCATCGTCGAGTTTTCGCGCTGGTTCCGCCATAACTCTTTATATTATACCCTAAATTTTTGATCCTGGGTCGATATAGCTAGTCGTTGAGGATTCGTCATAAGGAATATTTTGAACTGGCGTGCTTTCGACCTGAGGATTGGTATTTATTAGTTGTTTTTCGGTTGGGCTGGCTTCAATTTGAATATGGACGTGACTTTGTCCGGCAAAGAATAAACCTTGTCCAATTGGAAAGTTTGCCAAACGCTTTTTCTCTTCTTCGGTAAGTTTAAATATGTCAGATAAAACATCAATAGCACTGGATGACTGCTTTAATAATAGTTGAATTGAACTGTTGGCAACGATTGCCCTACCCATTTTACTTCCCATAAAATCTTCAACATCCTGAGAAATCGTAGTAAGTCCAAGATAATATTTTCGTGCGCGTTTTGCCAAGCTAAACATAAAGTTAGCCGAGTCGTCATATTTCATTAATTGCCAAGCCTCATCAACGATTAACATGCGTTTCTTTTTTTCAGCACGAATCGTATTCCAGATATAACTAAGGATAATATACATAGCAACTGGGCGAAGTTCGTCCTCTAGGTCACGGATATTAAATACTACCATTTGGTTATTGATATTGATATTTGACTGTTGGCTAAAGATTCCAGCAAAAGTTCCAGTTGTATATTTGCGAAGACGCTGTGCTAATTGTGGTCCATTGCCACCCATGTGCAGTAATGTGTCATACAAATCGCTAATTGTTGGTGGTTGTGACCGATGAGTTAATGGATCGCTAGTAATGCCGACACGTGCGTATGTATCAATTAAGGCTTGATCAAGATCAGCTTCTTCGGATGGTGATAAGCCCGAAACTGGCATGCCGTTTGCCGAGATTTGTTGTGAATTTCCAAGCATCAATTTTAATAAACCATGCAATGTAATTAAGTTGGCGCGCAAGGCATTGTCGGCTTCGTCGCTGTCTATAACTTGAGGTAAGTCAAACGGATTTATTCTGACGCTAGAATTTAAACTTAACCGTACATAGGCACCGCCAACAGCATCGGATAATTTTTCATATTCGTTTTCAGGGTCGATAATAATAATGTCGCTACCAATCATCATGCTTCTTAAGGCTTCAAGCTTGACTGTAAATGACTTACCAGCACCAGACTTTGCAAAAACAACCATATTGGCGTTTTCAAGGCTAAACCGATCAAAAATTACTAAACCATTATTGTGCATGTTTATGCCGTAAAGGATACCGCTTTCTTGGGTTAAGTCAGCGCTTGTAAACGGAAAGCTTGTGCTAATTGCGCCGGTATTCATATTGCGTCGAATTTGTAATTGGTCGGTCATTTGGGGAATTGTGCTATTTAGGCCTTGTTCTTGTTGGCTACTAGCAATTTTGCTAAAGACCATTTGTTGTCCAAAAAGATTTTCAATTGTATGTTGAACAAAACCAAGCTCATCAAGACTATCGGCATATAAAGTAACATACAAACCATATCTAAAAAAGCGTTCAGCGCCAACTTGAATCTGATCGCGAAGCTCCTCCGCGTCGCTAATAGCAGCTTCTAAGGCTGGATCGCG
>CAZTKH010000012.1:0-13049 GCA_964613925.1 uncultured Saccharimonas sp. (SeqCode) | reverse complement strand
ACGATAAGCAGTTCAACAATAGTAAAACCGTTTTTTACTTTACCCATCCAGTATCTTTCTAGTATATGCAACGATATTATTAATAAACACTAGCAATAATATTATAACTTAGTAAACACATAAAACAAAAATAAGAGGCCAATGCAGCCTCTTATTAATACTATTACTAATTACTATTTTTGTTCAATACTACCAAACATCAAAGGTAACATATTAGACACGAGATGTTCGACATCAATTCCCTTTTCCTTGTTGTCAAGACAAGATGCTTGAGGGGTATAGTATGAGTAATAATAACCACCAATTATCCGAATCATTATTGGTGAGCCAACAGGAGCAAAAGGGGCCTCCTTACCACGGATAAGACCATATGCCTTGGCGCATTCACTGCCTAATGATATGAGGCCTTTTGTTGAAAAATAATATTTTTCCTCAGAACCACTCATGTCAGTAGCTTTTTCATAGACAACTTCGTCATTACCTAAACCATAAGGCAATCTAAACTTCACGCCCCAATCATTTAAAACCAAATAACCGACATTTGACGCATTTTCATCAACCGTTGAGACGACTTCATTTGAAGTGCTGTTTAGGTTACTACCGCTAACATTACCAGTTGTATCATTTTTTGTAGCTACTAGATTATTGTCAGTATTCTTTGGTTGCATAAAATTCTGGTAAAAGACAAACCCAAGCGCGCCAAGCAAAGCAACAACAAGAGCAATAATTACTAAAAATTGCGCTGAGCCTTTTTGTAAATTATTTTTCACTTTTTTCTCCAAGTTTTATTTATTATTTATTATTATCAATAAAACAATTATTTAAAATAAATAACAATAAGCACTATTATTAATTAGCGTACATCTTCTATGTTAAAAATCTATTTTATTTATCTTATCAATATAATCCAACCGAGTTTCTGGACTACCAATTAAAATATCTTTGAAGCTTTGGATTATCCCTCTTTCCTGGTCAGTAGTAAGCTTTATTTTTTCTCGTCTCATGCGCATATGTATTAATTCTAAGGACTTTTTTTCAAAGGAGCCTTCGTATAATATCGCCTCTGGGCCATCAAGAAGTATAGAAATATTTATAATATCTATAAATAAATGCGATTCATTTGAAGTAATATTGTCCAAAAATGAATCTAACCCGTTAAACTCTTTTTTTACTTCTTCCGGCTGCGGTAATACATTAACTGGAACAATGCCATGCATTTTCATATAATTCCACAAGGGAAGACCCTGGCTATCAGCATCTCTGTTTATTTGATTAAACGATAAATTATCACCATTTCGATTAATATATTCAAGTCTGTCGTCTTCATCAATGTTTTTATCGCTTTCCGGGTGAAGTCCATTAAATGATTCTTGTGTGACATCATAAGGATAACCGTAAGTTCCATCGTCGTTTCGCAATAATCCATAATTTTCGGGTTCATCGGGGTCAAGCACGCCAAGAGCACTAATCGCATCTAGCCAGCTACATCTATGATTATCGGCATAACTATCGACTGCGGCTTCGGCTTTTTTTAGTTCAGCAATACGACTTTTTAATTCATAACCTGTTGGTTTTAAATCTAAACTTTTTTCAAATTCGCTCATACTAATATGATATCATAATATTTATGCTTAGTCAATGATGATTTTTGAAAATAAAACAAAAATGCCTCTGCAATGAGAGGCATTTCTGGCACCTGTTTGTTTGATTTAACTATACTACCAAACTCGCTTATGGTGCAAGTACTAAAATAAACTATTTTTTCTTTGATACTGTCAAAAAACCGTTTCGTGGGTTTTCTGAAACAATTCGGCCTTCTGGAAGGTCAACTGGTGTACCTTTTGCGTTCTTCTCTACCTTAGCAAAAAAGTAGATTGTCTGCTTTTTGCCACCACGAAGAGTAACTTCTGTTTGGTGCAAATAATATTTGATACCTTTTGAGTTTGTATGACTGTAAGCCATGTAACCTTATACCTCCTGTTAGTGCTATACAAGAGTAAGATTACATTGAGTCACTCTCTGTGTCAACAGTTAAATGCTTTTATATCTGTGTTTAAGTAGCATTTTTAAGATTATATAGCCTATTATTCGAATTAAGATAAGAGATAGTAACATAAGACAAGCCAAGACAGACCATCCAGCAAAATCAGGCGACCATATTGGCGAATAATATACATGAAGATACGAACTTGGATTAGGCATGGTTGGAATTTTGGCTTCAGGATATTTGGCTAATTCGTTAGCGGTACACTGAACATAAGCTTGCGACCAAGATGAAAACTTTGGCATACAATAAGCCTGCGCTAGTTGATAAACTTGGCTATCGGTCTTAACTGAATCATATGCTAACTGGACATCGCGTTTGTAACTGGCCTCAAGATATATCCCCTTGCCCAAATCAGCATTCATATGCGACGACACATAGGTCTGTAGGTCATAGAGACGATTTTTTAAAACTGCGCCATCACCGCTTTCATCGGCACTTAAAACAGCCTCACGCCGCTGTACCATGCCCATGTTATTTAACCTTAGAAAAGTTGCCGACACAAAAACCATTAAGACAAGCAAGATAAACAACTGCCAGGTTTTTATATCCCGCAGTTTTTTGAGCTTATATTTAATTTGCTTTTTATCTATCACAAGAAACCCACACCTTAACTTATAAATCTAGTATAACATCGATTATTTATGATAGATACGAAAATTTTCAGTTCCAATTATAAGCACCGCTAATGCCGCAATGAAGAAAAATATTTTTATACCGTTTATGTCGCCAAGAGCTAAAACGCAAAACATTGCAACCAAACAGCCAATTAATCCACCCGCAGTAGAGGCTATGCCAGTCGAGCAAAGATAGACCAGTCGTTGACCAGATCTGTCAGCGGCGTCAAACAAACCACGCATAAATGGCAGGCTATAGCTAGTTGTTGCAAATTCGTTAGTCAAATTAATACCGACAATTGAGGCTGGTGTCATGGAGAATGGCCTAAAAAAATGAACCAAGGCATTTGCAACAACGCCAATTTTTAATAATCTTCCGCCTTGATCTTTGTCGATTAATTTACCAAATGCATAAGAAGTAACGATCGCAGAGATAACCGTTACAGATGACAACGCCCCAAGACCCACATAAATTGCATTACCAGCTCCAGAAAGCGCTACAATCGCTACAAACAACCCCCAGACTACACCAGTAGTTACATAGTCAAAACCAGTTGCCGAATGTGCGATTAACCCTCTTATTGAACTTTTCCATGGAAAATGTTTATAGTTCTTGTAAGTAATTATTTGATTGGTTTTAATAGGTTCGGATGTTCTCATTAATGGCAAGGCGGCTAATAAAAACAATAGTCCAGAAACTACCATTAAAATCCTTGGCCCAAAAACTAAAGCGACGGCCCCGCCCAATACCGGACTAAGGCTAATAGCAAGTTTTTCTAAAATATGCATTATAGCAATTTCTTTGCCAACATGATTTACGTCTTTTACCTGAGAAAAATCAACCATATAACTCATGTAATAAATCGATGTCGAAATTGCTGTAAATATGCCCCAAATTACAACCGCCGTTAAGCCAATTTGCGTTACAATGCTAATTGATACCATTGCAGGTATATAAAGTAAATTACTAATTAGCACACCGTGCTTCGGGCCGCGCTTTGCGACAAGTTTTGTAGAAATAAAAAATATCGGAATTTTTATTAAATAGTAAGCTGCCCAAAATAACAAAATAAATGCTATGCTATAGCCCACTTGATAAAGATAAATTGAAGTAAAACCAGCTGCAATATTAATAGCGACAGTTCGCGTAGTTTTGGAGGCATATAGTTCTGCAATCTCTGAAAAAGTTGCATAACGCCAAAAATGACGCTTCTTTAAAAAATTGTATATAAAATCAAATATCATAATATTTATGTTTTTCGCTTTTATACCATTACAACATAATAAACACCAAAAACAAAGTGATATACTATAAATTATGAATGTATATTTTTCGTGTATTGCCGGAGTCGGGATTGGGCCTCTTGCTGAGATTGCCAAAGATGCTGGATATGACGTGGCCGGATCAGACTTGGCAGAATCGTTAATTACCAAAGAATTACGGGCAAAAGGGATAACAATAACTAATAACCAAGACGGTAGTTTTTTAAGGCAACAACACGCCAAAAAACCAATTGATTGGTTTGTGTATAGTTCAGCCTTAAGAGAAGATAGCCCAGAATTAACGACAGCTCGCGAACTCGGCATAAATACTTCAAAAAGAGACGGTTTTTTACCGATGTTTATCAAAAATAATCACCTAAAGCTAATTGCCATTGCTGGTACACATGGTAAAACAACCACTACCAGTATGCTAGTTTACACGCTTCAACAATTAGGTATACCGATTAGTTATTCCGTCGGCACGACTCTTTCATTTGGACCAAGCGGAAAATATGATCCAAAAAGTCAATATTTTATTTATGAATGCGATGAATATGATAGAAATTTTTTGAATTATGAACCATTTTTATCTTTGATACCTTCAGTTGATTATGATCACCCAGATATTTATCCCACACAAAAAGATTATCTTGATGCATTCCGACAATTTGCCATAGCTAGCCAAAATATTATCGCCTGGGAAGATCAACCAACCGAAATATATGAAAATTTACCTAATGTAAAGTTATTAAAACTTTCCGAAACCGATCAATCATCAAATTTACCAGGTGAACATAATCGAAAAAATGCCACTCTTGTAAAGGAGGCGTTGAAAAAAATTGGCGTTGAAAAAAATGTTGATGACGTTTTAGCAAAATTTCCAGGTTCTGACAGACGCTTTGAAAAATTAGCTAATAATTTATACAGTGACTATGGTCATCATCCAGTTGAAATTGCCGCTACTTTACAAATGGCTCACGAAGTATCAGAAAATGTCGTTTTAATATATCAGCCACACCAAAATAGCCGACAATATCAAATTTATGAACAATATAATGACCAATTGTTTAACTATGCAAAAAAAATTTATTGGGTTCCAACCTATTTAACTCGCGAAGATCCGACTTTGGCCATCCTAACGCCAAATAGTTTAACAAAAAATATCACCAATAAAGAAAAACTTATTTTGTGTAACCTTGATGATAATTTATGGAAAAACATAAATAATGATATAAATAACGGCTCTATAGCCCTATTCATGGGCGCTGGTACAATCGATGATTGGCTACGATCTCAATTAGCTAAAAAATAACTACTAATCAGAAAAAGCAGTATTTGAATCAGTCATACCTAACGATTCTGGGTTTAAAGGATCGCCACCAAAAACATCAACTGATTTTACTTTTTGAACTTTTTGACTGAATAAATTGTTAAAATCTTTTATTGCATTTGAGTCCATATTGCCAGTATTTGAATACTCCACAGAATCATCAGTATTATCAATCTTGCTTCTAACGTCGACGTAATTTGGACTGCTTAAGTCTAATTGATAAGCACCACTCTTGTAATAAAGCCACATACTAACAAAAACAATTACAATGGCAATAAATATTGAACAAACAATCATTGTTCCAAATAAATGCTTGGTAAAAAATGAGGTTTTCTCGTCGGCTATTTCATTATTGTCCATTATTATCTAATTCCTTAATGCGCTGGCTATTGTCTGTTTCAAATTTTCGAATCAATTGTTCGTAATGAGACAATTCTTGATTAAGCGATACGATATCATCATGAAGTCTTTGGCGACTAGTTCTAGCTGACAAAACCGCATCATAAAAAGCACCCGGCTGGCTGCTACAATCAGTGTTTATTGCAATTGAGAGGTTGTTTTCGTAAGAAATATAATCATTTCTAAAATCGCTTAATAATGATGAAAATTTGTTAGTCGAG
Source organism: uncultured Saccharimonas sp. (SeqCode) (assembly GCA_964613925.1). Taxonomy (GTDB): domain Bacteria; phylum Patescibacteriota; class Saccharimonadia; order Saccharimonadales; family Saccharimonadaceae; genus UBA1547. Next base: position 7,175 of record CAZTKH010000012.1, on the reverse strand, counting down.
TCCACTAGCGCGTCGTCGTTCATATTATTGAAGTTGGCTCGCTCATTAAATTTTTGCATCAATTTTGTCGATATCGTTTCATATAACTGACCAACATTTACTCTTAATAGTGCATCGCTGGTATGCAATTGGTTAAGAGTAGATTTCGTTGCAATGCATTCAAATTTAATATGCTGTAATTGAGCGTCGCTTAAAGATCCCGATTCGGCGCTAGCAAAAGCAAACACAAAACAGCCACCAATTAACGACAGGATAATTCCAAGATAATATACTTTTAGCTTTTTCATTACTTCTCCATTATCCAACTTTTTAGTCGTTTTGGTCAAATAAAATTATGGCTTTAGCCGATTAACGTCGCGAGGGAATAGACACGCCTCTTTGACGTTTGATAGACCAATAATTTTTTGAACAAACCTATCAATACCAAGGCCACAGCCGCCATGCTGAGGTAATCCATATTTAAAACCTTGTAAATAGTATTTAAACCCTTCATGCTCAACATCCATGCCGGCATTTTTCATCTGTTCAATCATTTTTTGATAATTATTTTCACGCAGTGGAGCCGTCGAAAGCTCAACGCCACGGAAAATTAAATCAGCCCAATAAACCGTACCGTCTTCATGATTAAATTTATGATAAAATTTACCAGCTTTTAGTGGGAAATCAGTAGCAAAAACTAATTCAGTGCCAAGATTTTTACGAGCATAATCACAAATAAAACGCTCTTCGTCCGGCATTAAATCTTTTTCTTGAGTGGTATCTGTTTTTGTTGCCTTAGTATACATCTCGTGAATTTGAGCAATTGTGAAATGTGGAATACTGCCGTCTTCGGACAATCGAAGCTCTGGAGCATTTAGTGATTTTAGATCGGCAGCATGTTCTTCATAAATTTTTTTAAGCGTATATTGAACCATGTCTCCAACCATTTTAAGAACTTCTTCGTGATTTTCAACAAATCCCATTTCAATATCAAGCATGGTAAGTTCAGTTAAGTGTCGAGTCGTTGCACTTGGCTCAGCCCTATAAGAATGATTTAATTCGTAAACTCTTTCAAAAGCACCAACCATAATTTGTTTATAAAATTGTGGACTTTGAGCCAAAGTTGCAGTTTGACCAAAATAATCTAGCTTAAAGACTTCTGCTCCACCTTCTGTAGCGCCAGCCAACAATTTTGGTGTGTCCATTTCAACAAATTCATTTTGATGTAGAAATTCTCGGATATAGCGTGTTACAGAAGCGCGTATTTTAAAAATCTTTTGCTCTTGGATATTACGGATATTAAGAACCCTATTTTCAAACAAAGTTTCCAAATGCTCGGGACGATGAGAAATCGGTTTATCGATTTCAATTGGTGGCTCATCAGTCACTGGGACTTCAACAACAACCTTAACATCATGAAGCTCAGCGCCTTGCGGTGCGCGTTCATCGGCTATAACATTACCAGTAAATGAAACAACCGTGCCAATCTGCATGCCGCGCAGTTTTTCCATTTCTTCTTTATCTTCGATCAAAGTTTGGACAAGACCACTGCGATCTCGAATCGTAATAAAGTTAAGGCCACCTAATAGCCTTTTTTTATGAAGCCAGCCATTTATAGTAACTTCTTGACCAATTTTTTGTGCGATTTCTCTTGCTAATGTTCTTGTCATAATTCTCGATATTATAGCATTAAATCACCCCTATAGCTATACGTTCTGTCGTTTTTGTGGCGAATTATTTTGATTAGGATTGTGCAAAGCAACCGCTCTTAAATCATCATGTTCATCAAATTCATCAATGATTTCTTGGCCTATTAATGCCTCAATTACATCCTCGAGCGATAACAAGCCGACTGTTTCTTGAAATTCATTCACTACCACAAATAGCTGATGCCTGGTTTTTAAAAAAGCAGCTAATGCATGTTTTAAAGATTGATCTTGGCGAATATAACAAACTTTTGGATCCATAGCTTTTTCGGCCGTAGTTGATTTTTTTACATCTAGTGATAATAAGCTTCTGAGATTTAAAATTCCAACGATATGATCAATATCGCCTTTTATGACGGGTAGTCTAGTATGACCGGCGTGAAGTTCATCAAGCGTAATTGGACCCAAGAACTCTGAAGCCGAGATACTTTCAATCATACTTCGCGGCGTCATCGTTGAGCTAACTAACATATCATTAAAAGACAAGCTATTTACAATTAACTTTTTCTCATCGCTCGATAAAACACCCTCTGATTTATCAATTATATATTGAAGTTCCTCTCTCGAGCCTAGATAAAAACTATTAGATAGCTTGTCATTTGGCGAAACTACGCTCAAAAACCTCATTAGCATTGGCGCTTTTTTTATAATTTTAAGAATCTTAGTTTCAAATTTGTTATATAGTTTTTGTGGAAAAAATCTAACCATCTTTAGACGAGCAACTGCTCCATACTCAAGCGCAACAATAACGGATAATAAAATCCCGGTAAGATTACCAAAAACCGCCACACAGCAAATCACAAAAACTACTAAAAACAAAGCCGATAATACCTTTTGTAAAGACAGCACATCACTACGTAAACGCTCTCGTTCCAAAGCCCGTGCAGCAGTTTCATTGCCAAGCGCAGATCGCCTTTCCAGCTCAAAAAAACTTAAATTGCTTGAAACTGGTTTAATTGAAGCTAGCGCAATCAACAACAATAAGACAAGGATTGTAATAACAAGCATAAAAATATTCATATAACTACATTGTAAACTAGAATAATAATAAAATTAAAATTTTGGCTAATTATTTTTACGAGCACGAAAAAGATAGTTTTGCTACAATATAATATGAATAATTTAGGAGAAAAATATTTTGAGTAAAATAAGATGGATTGTTTTTGCATTAATTAGCGTCGGCGCAATTGTTGGCTTAGTAGTTTACGCAAATATCAACGACAATAAAAAACAACTTCCCGATAATATTAACGCCTTTGCCGTCCAAGAAGCCAACGACCAGAATGGCGGTATCGCTGATCACGTATATGCCGATAATGGATCAAAAGTTATCTTGATTGAATACGGAGATTACCAGTGTCCAGGCTGTGGCTCTTATAATCCAACTGTAAAAAGAATTGTTGAAGATTATAAATCAAAAATTACATTTATTTTTAGAAATTATTTACTTAGCTATCATGCCAATGCCAAAGCTGCTGCTGCAGCTGCGGAATCAGCTGGTTTACAGGGCAAATTCTGGGAAATGCACAACAAATTATATAGCAATCAGTCAAGTTGGGAATATTTAGATAGCACCGAAAGAACTGATTATTTCATTAGTTTAGCTAAAACATTTAATCTTGATACAACGAAATTCGCCAGCGATATGGCATCTTCATCAGTAATAAACAAAATAAATTTTGACGTATCCTTAGCTACGAAATCAAAACTATCTAGCACTCCTTCTTTTTATATAAATGGGAAAGAAATTTCATACGATACCTGGAAAGACGAAGCAAAATTTAGAGCAGAAATAGATACAGTGATCGCAGAATCATCAAAATAAAAAAATAAGGCCTAAAAAACCAAAAACACCCCGGTGCCTTGGGGTGTTTTCTTTTTTTGTACCCTTCGATAAACTCAGGGCGGATTTTGAGTCAGACGACTCTTACTGTGCAATATACAGTTGCCATTCGGCAGGCACCACATCCACGGCTATCTTTTTGCGCCTAGTCGGCACAAATTCGATGGCTATTGGCATGTGATTTAACTCCTTGTACTACGTACAGCCTCACGCGCTTCGACCTTTAAATTGTTTAATTATTATAGTTTTTGGCGCAAGACACGTTATCCATAGTATCAATACAAAACCCATAAGTCAAGAATGCGCTATTTCACATAACGCTTATATTTAATATAATATACTAATCAAAAAGCATATGCAAATGCTTTTCTAATTAAAATTACCACTAATTTTTATGTTAAAATGATGTATATCTATTTAATTTACTAGGGGTTTTAATGAAGAATAATTCTAAACAAAAAGATGCGATTATAAGCATAAAAAATTTTCGGATTGATTTTGGCAAGAAAACTATCGTCAAAGATTTATCGTTTGATGTATACAAAGGTGAGGTTTTTGGTTTTTTGGGAAGTAACGGCTCTGGCAAAACAACAACTATTAGAGCGCTACTTGGCCTATACCAACCAACCGACGGTCAATTATTAATCAATGGAAGTCCTTTTTCTGTTTCTTCAAAAATTAAACTTGGCTACTTACCAGAAGAACGTGGATTATATAAAAAAGAATCAGTCATCGACACGATGATATATTTTGGCCGCCTAAAAGGTTTGTCTTATGCTGAGGCAAAAAGTAAGTCAGAAGAATATTTAAATCGTGTAAATCTTTCCGATAAAGCAAAGTTAAGACTCGACAAACTATCTGGCGGTGAGCAGCAAAAAATTCAATTAGGAATTACCATCATGAATAATCCAGACATTCTAATTCTTGATGAACCGACTAAAGGATTTGATCCAGTTAATCGACGGCTACTCATGAGTATTATCGAAGATCATCAAAAAGCTGGCGCTACGATAATTTTTGTCACACATCAAATGGAAGAAGTTGAGAAATTGTGTGATCGAGCTATTCTCTTAAAAAATGGCACGGCATACGCCTACGGAACTATCAAAGAAATTAAGGATGAATTTGGCGGCGCTTCCCTTGATGATATTTTTATAAAAGTATATGGCGATGAAAACAATACGGAGGAGATAAAATAATGCACAATCTTGGAACTGTTTTTAGTTTTGAATTTATTAGAACTATTAAGAAAAAATCTTTTTGGATTATGGCAATGCTCTTCCCTGTAATTATTGGCGTAATTTTTGCCATTCAATATTTTTCAAACATGGCTACAATTGAAGCATCAGAAGAAACAGCTAGTCAAAAATTTTCTATTGAGATTACCGATCAGAGTGGTTTAATTAACGAACAAATTATATCGGCCTTAGGTGCTAGTAAATCTTCAGACAAGCAGACCTCTATAAATAAAGTTATCAATAACCAACTTGATGCATACTTCTTCTACCCAGATAATCTTGATAAAAATGCAGTTGAGGTTTATGCCAAAGATGTTGGAATTTTTGATAATAGTCGCTACCAATCAGTTGCGACGACAATTTTGCAACAATCAGTCTCACCTACCGTAGACCCAGAAGCAACTGCTGTTTTGAAAAACAGCGTTACATATAATTCAATTACCTACCGTGACGGCAAGCAGTCAAATAATTTTAGCGAGCTGATTGCTCCGGGATTATTCTTAATAGTTTTTTACTTGCTAATTTCTATGTTTGGCAACCAAATGTTAACAAGTACAACCGAGGAAAAAGAAAACCGCGTTACAGAGATGATTTTAACAACTATTGAAGCAAAGACATTAATTATAGGTAAGATACTATCATTAATCGCTCTTGCGTTTGTTCAAGTTCTTGCTATTGTCTCGCCAATACTTATTGGCTACTTGCTGTTCAGAAATCAACTATCTCTACCAAATTTTGACATTAGTTCAATCCCACTCGACCCAGTTAGAATTGGTCTGGCTGCAGTAATTTTTGCCTTAAGTTTCTTACTTTATACCGGACTATTGGTCGCAATCGGCGCAATTGCACCAACCGCAAAAGAAGCCGGCAGCTTCTTTGGTGTGATCATGATATTTTTATATGGGCCACTCTATGCAGTGACTTTATTCATCTCCACACCAGAATCACCAATTGTAAAATTTTTAAGTTTTTTACCTTTAACAGCCCCTATACCATTGCTGCTTAGAAACGCTGTTGGCAATTTATCTATTGCCGATGCACTAATTGGATGCTTAATTCTATTAATCAGCGCAGGATTGGCAATGATCGTTGCAGTCAAACTATTTAGATATGGCGTCTTGCAATATTCCAGCAGATTATCATTAAGCGTTTTACTAAAAGAATCCAAAAAATTTAAAGCCAATAAATAAGACTTGCGCGATAAAAATAGCCATAGATAAACCGTAGGCATTTTGATATACTTATGCTTATAAGGAGCATTTCCAGATTTTCATGGTGGGTAAAAAACAACAGCTTAAATTAATAAAAAATGTCTCTCATTTTGAATTCAAAGCACCGTATATTTTTACATGGCTTTTTTCAATATTTATTTGCTGCTTTATTACTGTAGCCTCAGCAAGCGCTATTGCTTCAATTTCACAAAGCTATAAATCGGAAGAAAGGCTACCAATTGGATCAATTGTAAGCTTAAAACCGGGCACTTCAAACGAAATCATTGCCGCAACGTCAAATACTTCTGACGCTATTTTTGGTGTTGTAATTAATAACGATAACTCAATCCTATCGCTTGAAAACCAAGGCACTAACAGTATTTATGTTACAACTAGCGAACTTGTCCCAGTTTTAATTTCGGATATTAATGGAGAAATTCATCAAGGCGACCCCATAACCGCCTCCCCAATAAAGGGAGTTGGCATGAAAGCAACGAGTAATGCAAAAATCGTTGGGGTTGCTCACGAAGAACCAATAAACAGTCAAGCCATGCAATCGTATGTCGACAACGAAGGAACTGAAAAAACCGTAAAATTAGGACAGGTATCGGTTTTGATTAGCGTAGCTTACTATTACAAAGAGCCCGAAAAAACTATTATTCCGGCCGCTCTTCAAAATATCGCAAATGCTATGGCCGGAAAAACCGTCGAAACCTTGCCTATCATCATTAGTTTAATTGTTTTTATCGTAACTATCATTGTGGTGGTTAGTATCATATACGCTATGATTAGGAGCAGTATCATATCCGTAGGTAGAAACCCAATGTCGCAATCGGCTATATATCGTGATTTAGTGCAACTATCAGCTTTAGTTTTAATTATTTTAGCAGCTGGAATGATCGCGATTTACTTAATACTAACAAGGATGTAAACTATGGAAACATTAATATTACAAATTTTTTTGGCATTAAATATTTTTGCGATGGGCTTCTTGTCAGAAATCGCCATAAGACACGCCTATGCGCATTTTAAAAAACCCGCACCAATAGTTGAAGAAGAAACACGTCTACAACATCCCAAAAAGCCTCAAGATAACAACCACCTACCCGTCCAGATTCCGCCAAAAATTAATATAACCAAAAAAGCAACAACACAAATTGGTTTAACTAATTTTTTAAAATTAAATTTTGAACGATTC
>CAZTKH010000011.1:0-14559 GCA_964613925.1 uncultured Saccharimonas sp. (SeqCode) | reverse complement strand
ATGAACAAAGATGTTTATCAACAATCATTAGAATTTCATGCAAAAAATCATGGCAAAATTAGCACGGTAAGCAAAGTAAAACTAGATTCAAGAGAAACTTTGTCGCTGGCATATACCCCTGGTGTTGCGGAAGTTTGTCGCGAAATAAGTCGCGATCCGTTACTAGCGCGCGATTATACATTAAAGAGAAATACGGTTGCAATTGTGTCTGACGGCTCGGCAATTTTAGGTCTTGGTAATCTTGGTCCATTGGCGGCAATTCCTGTCATGGAAGGTAAGGCCGCAATTTTTAAAGAGTTTGGTGGCGTTGACGCTTTCCCGATTTGCTTAGATACCCAAGATACGGAGGAGATTATTAAAGCTGTAAAACAATTGGCGCCTGTTTTTGGCGGTATTAACTTAGAAGATATTTCGGCCCCACGTTGTTTTGAAATTGAAGAGCGCTTGCGCAAGGAACTTACGATTCCGGTTATGCATGACGATCAATGGGGTGCTGCAACTGTTACACTTGCAGGAATTATTAACTCGTTAAAACTAGTAAACAAGCAAAAAGAAGATGTAAAAGTTGTTATTAGCGGTGTCGGTGCCGCTGGCGTCGCAACAGCTAGGTTATTACTTAGTTATGGTATAAAAAATATTATATTTTGTGATAGTAAGGGAATTATTAATCACGATAGAACTGATTTAACTAGCGAAAAACTTGAACTACTAAACGCAAGCAAAGCCGAAGCCAGCGAGGGTGGCTTGGCTGATGCAATTAAAGGAGCGAGTATTTTTATTGGATTATCAAAGCCGGGTCTTTTGACGCAAGATATGGTTAAAACTATGGCCGACAAACCAATTATTTTTGCTTTAGCTAACCCAACACCAGAAATTATGCCGGACGAGGCAATCGAAGCGGGAGCGTATATTGTAGCCACTGGCCGAAGCGATTTTCCAAATCAAGCCAATAATTCTTTGGTATTCCCGGGTGCTTTCAAAGGGGTGCTGGACGCCAATATACCGCAATTTAAAATTGAAATGTTTAGTGAGATTGCAAAAACTATTGCTGATAGTGTTGTTGACTTAAGTCCACAAAAAATTTTACCGGGTATGTTTGAGGCGGGTATTGCTTCAAAAGTCGCTGAAACTGTAAAAAAGTTTATATAGCGTAGAAAAAACAACAAAATACGCTAGATATAGTGTATTTTAAAAAATAGTGCTACTATTGGTATAGGGGAAATAAACAGGTGCAAAACAAAAAAGTGCATGTAACTTTTTGGAAAGGTACATCGATTCTATGTTTAATCAAAAATTAGTCTGGAGGGTAGCTAATTTTTGCGAGGTTAAACATTGGTTTCTCGCTCAAGAAAAGACTTATGTTTCTATTTGAATGTAGGTCTTTTTTGTTTTTTGAACACAAATTTTATAAGGAGAATATCATGACAAGTGCATTTAATAACGCGATGAGTCAACTTGATAAAGTAGTAAGCCTTACTAATCTTGATAAAGATTTTGTCTCAAGTTTGAGGCATCCAAATCGTCAAATTACAGTTTCAATTCCAGTTCAAATGGACGACGGCACAACGAAATATTTTGAAGGTTATCGCGTTGAATACAATAATGTGCTTGGTCCATATAAAGGTGGAATTCGCTATCATCAGAACACTGATACCGACGAAGTAAAAGCCTTATCTTTTTGGATGACTTTAAAATGTGCAGTTGTCGACATACCTATGGGCGGTGGCAAGGGTGGTGTAACGGTTGACCCAAAGTTATTGTCAAAAAATGAAATTGAGAACTTATCGCGTGGTTGGGTTCGTCGTTTTTCGGATATTTTGGGTCCAACAAAAGATGTTCCAGCGCCTGATGTTAATACGACGCCAGAAATAATGGCGTGGATGGCTGATGAATACGCCTTAATAACTGGTGATAAAACGGGCGCCGTAATAACCGGCAAACCAATTGAAAACGGCGGTTCACTGGGTCGTGATACGGCAACTGCTCAGGGCGGATTTTATGCTTTCAAGGCATTGCAAAAGTCATTAAATATAGCAAATAATTGTCGAGTTGCTATTCAAGGTTTCGGCAATGTTGGCGCTAACGCAGCTTCGATTTGGCATGAGGCGGGAAATACAATTGTTGCAGTTTCTGACTCAAAGGGCGGTATTTATAATCCCAATGGTATCGATGTAGAAAAAGTTATTAAGCACAAAGAGCTAACCGGATCGGTTCTTAATTTTGAAGATTACAAAAATATTAGTAATGATGATTTGTTAGAAATTGACTGTGATTTACTAATTCCAGCAGCACTAGAAAATGTAATTACCGAAAAAAATGCTGAAAAAATTAAAGCTAAGGTAATTTTAGAGCTTGCCAATGGTCCTATAACGTCCACGGCTGATGAAATATTACAATCGCGACAAATATCAGTTATACCAGATATTTTGGCTAATTCAGGTGGCGTTATTGTGTCGTATTTCGAGTGGCAACAAAACTTAGCGCAGGAAAATTGGCCAAAGCAACTAGTTTTTGAAAAATTAGAGGCAAAAATTAACAAATCCGCCAAAGAAATATTTGATTATTCCAAAGATTACGAAACTGATTTACGCATGGGTGCATTTATTTTGGCATTAAATCGAATCAATAGGGGTGTGTAACTTTTTCAATCTCTTGCTATACTAATACGTAATGGAAAAAACAGCCCAAATCATTCAAGACGCTATCAAACAATTATTTGGCATTGATCAGATTGTCCAGTTAACTCAGCCAGATCCGACTTTTGGTGATTTTGCTACAAATGTCGCTATGCAACTCGTAAAAGAAGTTGATGCAAATCCGCGCGAGATTGCTGGAAAATTAGCCCAAAAATTATCCGAAGCTAATAAGTTTCAAGAAGTTTCCGTGGCTGGTCCGGGTTTTATAAATATTCGCTTATCATCGCGCGAACTAGCAAATAACCTAGACGAAGAATGGTCAGATAATTATGGTGAAAATAATGATGGCGCTGGCAAAACTGTGATTGTTGAATACCCAAGCCAAAACATGGCAAAACCTTATAGTATTGGGCATTTGCGAACAGGCAATCAAGGCTGGGCTGCAAGAAGGTTGATGGAAGTTTCAGGTTGGAATGTTATTACGGATAACCATCTTGGTGATTCTGGTACGCCATTTGGCATTTGGGTTGTTGGATTTTTGAAATTTAGCAGTGAAGAGCAATTACTTGGTGGTGGAGTGTATGAACTTGGCCGAATTTATATTGAAACTAAAAAAGCTCTCAAAGACGAAGAAGCGGTTGGCCAAAATGATCTTGCAAATCAAGTTCAGGATTGGTTGTTAAGGCTAGAAAATGGCGACACGGAAGCGATAAATTATAGTCAACGATTTAATAAAATTAGCCTTGATCATATTCACGAAATTATGGGACGACTTAAAATCTCGACTGATTATGAACTTGGTGAAGCATTTTTTGCGCCAAAAGGTAAGCTTGCCGCCAAAGAATTAGTCGAAAAGGGAATTGCAGTTCAAAATGACGACGGTTCGATTATTGTGCCTTTGGATGAGTTTGGTATTAATGTGCCACTTTTAATTCAAAAATCAAACGGCGCAGCACTTTATGGTACAACCGATTTAGCGACAATTTTATATCGCGAAGAAAAATGGCATCCTGATCGTGTTATTTATGCCGTCGGGGCTGAACAACAGTTTTATTTTAAACAATTAATGGCGCTCGCAAAGAAACTTGGTATTCAAACTGAATTGATTCACATGTGGTTTGGTATGATTGATCAAATTAACGAAGATGGTACGCGAGAAAAAATGAGCAGCCGCAAGGGTGTCGTTTTGATGGAAGAACTTCTTAACGAAGCCGAAGCCAAAGCGCGCGAAATTGTCAAAGGTCGCGACGTTTCTGAACAAGATATTAAAAAAATTGCCTTAGGTGCGATTAAATTCACTGACTTTACGGCCGATCGCCGAACAAATATTTTGTTTGACTGGGATTCAATCTTTGCCTTAGCCGGCTTTAGTGGCCCATATGTTCAATATGCCGCCGTGCGCGTTAATCGAATTCTCGGCAACAATATCAATCCGCAAACTGATATTTCAAGCTATGATTATGCTTCAGAAAAAAATATTCTTCTAAAACTAATGGAATATCCAGGTGTTGTTCGCTTGTCGGCGCGTGATCTTGAGCCACATCGTGTAGCACTATATCTTTACGAACTTGCTCGCGAACTAAACCGCTATTACGAGCAAACCCCTGTCGCAACTGGTGATGTAAATGATATCCAAAAAACCGCACGCCTTAAAATGTTAGAAAAAGTATCACATATCTTCACTCACGGACTTAGCCTCATTGGCATCGAAATCCCAGAGAAGATGTAGCTAACTCTTTTATAAATCTTCGCTATGTGTGCTTACTAATAAGTGAGCATATGCGTGAATATTTATCAGTCTTATTATAACTATCTGTTAATATATATAGTATAAAGATATAGAAGGAGTTGTTATGCCATCGACTAAAAAACTTAATAAAAAAACAAGTAAATCAAAAATTATTAAAACCGTTATTAATACTACGGGAAATATTTCAATTTCATCAGATAAAATTGTTAAAGTGGGCGGATCACAAGTTAAGGGTTTTGTTGATTTTATTCGCACACAGGGCGTAGTTGGCTTGGCTGTTGGTTTGGTTTTAGGCGGTGCGGTTAGTGTTTTGGTTAAATCACTAATAGATAACGTTGTTATGCCTCCACTAGGTTTGTTGCTCGGTTCAGCCGAAGGTATTAAGGGGTTAGCGGTCACTATGGGTACTACAGCTGCCGGCAAACCAGCAGTGCTCAATTATGGAATCTTTTTAAATGATTTCATTAATTTTATGATTATCGCTTTGGTTGTTTATCTAATTGTTCATTTGCTAAAACTTGATCGACTTGATAAAAAGAAAGACTAATTTTTGTGGATAAAAAATTAAAAAACGCTAAACAAACGCGATTACTATGGCTAGATCTAGAAATGACCGGTTTATCTCCGGAAAAAGATTTAATTTTGGAAGTTGCTGCAATTGTAACCGATTGGCAATTTAAAGAATTAGCTAGTTTTGAGGGTGTTATAAAAAACTCTTCGTTGAAATTAAAACAACGTTTAGCAAATAATTCGGTTTTTTGGGATGCTAATCCGATCTCTCGTGATGGTTTGATTGAACAAAATAAAACTGGTAAATCATTAGCTGAAATAGAAGATGAAATTTTAAAATTTATTGAAAAGAATTTCAAATCAGGTATTCCAATTATTCTAGCCGGCAATTCGGTTCATATGGATCGACGCTTTATTGAGAAAAATTGGCCACGGTTTAATGCAAGCCTGCATTATCGAATGCTAGACGTTAGTGCCTGGAAAGTTGTTTTTGAAAATAAATATCGCACAAAATTTATAAAACCAGACATGCATCGAGCGCTTGATGATATTCGAGGTAGCATACAAGAGTTGCAATTCTATCTTGCCCGTATCAAGTAGTGCTACAATTAACTCATCATGTTAATAGTGAAACATAGTAAAAAATTATTGCTAATCATTATTTGCATACTTTGTTTTTGTGTTATTTTTTTTGGCGTAATGGCAATAATTTTGGTCCAGCAAACAAGGGCGCCGATATTTAATAATAATCAAACGCCAGTGGTTGCGGTTCCGAAAATTGAATCAGTAAAATCAAATATTTTATTCACCGGCAATACCTATTGGGGGCGATATATTAATGATTGGTCAATGGCCAGTGAACTTAAATATGCTTATCCTTTTTCCAGGTTAAATGAATTTAACCGCCAGGATTATAATGCTTGGATTTCTGGTCTAGAATGTCCGACTGTTGCTGGCATAAATTTAACCTCTGCTCAGGAGGATTCAACGTTAGCTTTTAATTGTTCGCCAGATTATTTGCCTGAGGCAGCAAAATGGTTTACGGCCTTTACATTAGCAAACAATCATACCGATAATCAGGGTGTGGCGGGTTTTTTGGAAACGCGCCAACATCTTGATGAAAATGGTATTCAATATTTTGGACATTATGATTACCAAAATATCGAAGATGTCTGTGAAGTTATTAGTTTGCCGGTAACGGTTAATAACGACGATAAATCTATAAAATCTGGAAAATTACCAATAACAATTTGCGGCTATCATGGCGTATTTGGAATTCCAATTTCAGGTAGCGTTGCGGAAATTTCAAAGTATAGCCAGTATATGACAGTTGTGGCTATGCCGCATATGGGTGAAGAATATAAAATTGCTCCAGATCAATTAAAAATCAACTTTTTTCATAGCTTAATAGACGCCGGCGCCGATATGGTTTTGGGTGATCATGCGCACAAAATTCAAACAAGCGAAAGCTATGAAGGTCATTTAGTAGTATACTCGATGGGTAATTTCATCTTTGATCAGCAAGAAAACACTGAAGTTACTCGCTCAGCTGGAATAAAGGTTGTTATTAATATTCAAAATCAAGATTCAGACTTATTACAAAAATGGCTTAACATTGGCGAAAATTGCGGAACCTTCAAAGATGACTGTTTGCAAAAAATTAAAGACCAAAATCTTGAGAAATTAGACATTTCATACCAATTTGCTGTTGTCGGAACGAGCGATGCTGATAAAATAGTAAAACCAGCTACGGCTGAACAACAGTCGTCAATCTTGAATCGTTTAGATTGGCAAAATACACTAAAGAATTTAAAACAACCATACGGAGGAATAAATTAATGAATTTTACGCATAAAGAAATTGAAGAATATCTATTTAGTTTTTCTGATGTTTGGTTGGACTATCCATTTGGCGAGGGTGTCTCAGTTTATAAAATCGGCCGCAAAGAAGACGGTGAAGGGAAAATGTTTGCCTTAATTTCTGACAACACAAATCCGCTTAGGATAAGTCTAAAATGCGATCCAATGTTGGCTGAAAAATTGCGTGAGGACTATGAAACGGTTTTGCCAGGCTATCATTTAAACAAAAAACATTGGAATACAATTATTTGTACGGGCCAAGTTCCAGATGATGAACTAAAAAGCATGATAATTTTAAGCTATAATCTTGTAAAAGATGAATAAATATTACCGTCTACGTTTTGAATAATACCATAACAGAAGTATAATAACGGCATGCAGGACGCCAAAGAGGAAGTGCGATCAAGGCTTAATATTGAAGACGTAGTCGGCGAATACGTTCAACTTAAGCGTGCTGGCCGTAATTTTAAGGGTTTAAGTCCGTTTTCTTCTGAAAAAACACCAAGTTTTATTGTAAGCCCAGATAAACATATTTGGCATGATTTTTCGTCTAATAAGGGCGGCGATATATTTAGTTTTATCATGGAAGTTGAAGGCTTAGATTTTCGCGAAGCTTTAGAGTTGCTAGCTCGAAAAGCTGGTGTCGATTTGTCACTTTATAACGATAAAAATGCACAAGAAACTGCTCGACGTAAAAAACGCCTTCACGATGCTAATGAACTTGCTGCAACTTATTATCAACACAGCTTGATTAATAATCAGCATGCTCTTGAATATGTTTTTCAAAAACGTGGTCTTAGTAAACAAATTGTTCAAGATTTTAGAATCGGCTATTCGCCAACAACGGGTGATGCGCTAGTTCGATTTTTAACAAAAAAAGGCTTTTCAAAAGACGATCTAACTCAGGCCGGCTTGCTGAATCGTTACGGCGGAGACCTATTTAGGGGACGCATGATGGTTCCTCTTACGGATGTGTCTGGACAAATTATTGGTTTTACGGGCCGTATTATTACAGATGATAAGGATGCGCCAAAATATTTAAATACACCCCAGACGTTGATTTATGACAAGAGCCGTCATGTGTTTGGGCTTTTTCAAGCCAAAGAAGCAATTCGTAACTGCAACTATGCCGTAGTGGTTGAAGGAAATATGGATGTTATTAGTAGCCATCAAGCAGGTGTTGTACAAACGGTTGCGACTGCTGGAACGGCAATGACCGAGTCTCATTTACGCGCGCTTGTGCGTCTAAGTGCTCGCATACGTTTGGCGTTTGATGGTGACAAGGCCGGAATTGCTGCGACAGAACGCGCTATTCCGATTGCACAAAATGTTGGTGCAGAGCTAACGATTATCAGTATGCCAGAAGGCTCAAAAGATCCAGATGAATTAATTAAAAAAGATCCAAAACTATGGCAACAGGCTATTGATGACGCCGAGCCGGTCGTTGATTGGATTATTAAACAGTATTCAATGCGTGAAGATTTAGCTACCGCCGCTGGTAAGCGTCGTTTTACGACTGCGTCTATAGAAGTTGTAAAAATGTTACATGACTCGGTTGAACAAGAATATTATCTTTCAAAAATTGCAAAATTGAGCGATTCATCCATTGAAGCTCTCAAGCAAAAATTATCTAATACCGAAAGTAAAACCGAGCCAGCGCTAAGGCAGGTAGCTATAAAAAACGATGATAAGCGTGAAGCCTATAGTTGTCAGGATAGTTTATTTGCTGTTGCATTTACGAACAGTGATACGCACGAATTATTTCGTCAACATAAAGTCGATATCTTTGATGGCGAAGAACGTCGCGCCGTTGCGTCATTTTTAGCGAAAAGCGATAGAAAAGTAATAAATGACACGCCACCAGAGTTGCAAAAATACGACATCTATGTAAAAATACTATTATTAAAGGCGGAAACCCGTTATTCAGATTGGAACGACCAGGATCGTTACTACGAAACGGCCAGACTTCTTAGCCAAGTTGTGAATGAAAATCGAAAAAAACAAAGAGATATATTAACTGAACAATTGCGCGACGCCGAGACGATTGGTGACGAGATAAAGGCGCATGAGTACAGAAATCAGCTTAATAGGCTTATAAAGGAGATAAAAAGTGGTCAAAGATAACGAAATTATTGATGAAATCGATGAAGTGGTGCAAGAGGAAGACCTTGATCTTATTGATCCGGTGTTGACGTCTTTGAGCGCCATAGATGAACCAGCTTTGGACGATTTAATTGATGAAGAAGAAGATGACGAGGATACGATTAATCGTAGCCAGTATTATGACGATGCCAGCGACGACAGTGTTCGTTTGTATTTACGCGAAATTGGTAAAATTCCACTCCTTAGTTCAGAGGAAGAGCTTGATCTTGCCAACCGAGTTGTTGCAGGTGATAAAAAAGCCAAAGATAAAATGGCCGAAGCCAATATGCGCCTCGTCGTTTCAATTGCCAAGCGCTATAGCGGTCGTGGCCTTGATTTTCTTGACCTAATTCAAGAAGGTAATACCGGTTTGCTACGCGCAGTTGAAAAATTTGATCCGGATAAAGGTTTTAAGTTTTCAACCTACGCTACCTGGTGGATTCGTCAGGCTATTACTCGTGCAATCGCCGATCAGGCACGTACAATTCGTATTCCAGTCCACATGGTTGAAACTATTAATAAACTTTTGCGCACTCAACGTCGTATGACCCAGGAATTAAATCGTGAGCCAACCATCGAAGAATTAGCTAAAGAGCTCGAGATGGAGCCAGCAAAAGTTGAATACGTTATCAAAATTAAACAAGACATTACTTCGCTTGATGCTGGCGTTGGCCGCGATGGCGACGACGAAGATTCAGTGCTTGGTGATTTCGTAGAAGATGATGCCAGCATTACTCCAGAAGAATCGGCAACCTCACAACTGCTAAAAGAGCAAGTTCAATCTGTATTATCAACTCTTTCCGATCGTGAACAAAAAATCATCAAGATGCGTTTTGGTCTAGAAACTGGCAAGAGCCACACTCTTGAAGAAGTCGGCAAAGAATTTGCAGTTACTCGTGAACGTATTCGACAAATTGAAGCCAAAGCGTTAGCAAAACTTCGCAAGCATAAAGACGCCAAAAAACTTCATGAGTATATTAACTAATTTAAGTTATTTACTAATAAAAATAGACTTCGATTTGAAGTCTATTTTTTATTTGTAATTTACTTATAAAAATTAATTTCGTTCAAGACGTTATCAATTTGCTTATACAATTTATCGAAATCACCATCATTAATTATGTAGTGATCGGCGATGGCAATCGGGCCACCTTTTTGGATATCTTCAATCTCGGACCAATCACGCTCGGTTGATTCTAGCTCGGTTAGTGGTCTTTTTGGGCGAACGGATAGGCGACTATGTCGCAAACGCTTAGGCGCGACGATAGCAATAACTTCAAGCTCGCATGGGAATTCGTGCTTCATACACTTATATTCATCCCAGCTATAAAGGCCATCAATAACAATTTTATGTTGACCAGCTTCAAATAATTTATGAATCTGTTCGTTTATTCGCTTTGCAGCGAAATCCGGGCCTTCTTGATTTCGAATTTCTACTCGGAAGGTTTTTTCATTTTCGGCAGTATGATCAAGGCCTACTTTATCCATTTCTTCATAAATAATGCCGCCAAAATACACTTTTGGATAGCCTTTTGAGGTAACGTAATCCGTTGCAGTGGTTTTACCAGCGCCAGGTAGGCCAACGAAGGCTATTAGGTTTGTTTCTTTTTTATTTTGGGTCATTTTTATTTTTCCTATACTTTTGTTCATTGTATCATGCTTTAGCTTATTTGTCAATTTGTTAAGGGTAAAAACATATATTTTCTAATCTCGAGTAGGGTATACTAGAATTATGACAAAGCGACTAGTAGTTATAGATGGCAAATCAATTTTTTATCGAGGCTATTATGCTATGCCAAATTTATCGCTTGCTGATGGTACGCCAACCGGTGGCGTTTACGGCTTTGCGTCACTTGCTATTGAATTAATTAAAAAACTAAAACCTGATTATGTTGCCGTTGCTTGGGATAAAAAGGGTACAAATATTCGAAAACGTCGCGAAATTTATCCTGAATATAAAGCTGGTCGCAAGCCGGCGCCAGATGATTTTTATGCGCAGATACCAATTTTATATGAACTTTTGGACGCTTTTGGTTGGCCACTTTATGAACTTGATGATTACGAAGCTGATGATATCTTAGGTGCGTTTGCCAAGCAGGCGACTGAGCGTGGTATTGAAACCTGTTTACTTACGAGTGATCTAGATGCCTTGCAGATTATTGGTCCGATGACGAAAGTTTTTGCTCTTAAAAACGGCTTGTCAAATATTGAAGAATTTGATGTTGAATATTTTGAAAAAAAATATGGTATTGGAGTTGAGCAATTTTTGGACCTTAAATCATTAAAAGGTGATTCCTCAGATAATTTACCAGGTGTGCCTGGAATTGGCGAAAAAACTGCCATTCAATTGCTCCAACAATTTGGTACTCTTGATAATATCTATGAACATTTAGACGAAATTAAGCCTACTATTTCTAAAAAATTAGTTGATGGCAGAAAATCGGCTTATATGTGCAAAGAAGTTGCGCAAATTTGGGCTGACGCTCCAGTTAGTTTGAATTGGGATGTTGCTGACGTAAATGATACCGATATTGAAAAGGTCGCCACAATTTTGAAACGGCTTGAATTTAACTCATTAATTCGTCGACTACCACAGCATATGAAACGCGCTTCTGAGTTACCACCAGAAAACGAAGCGCCAATGCTTGAGCCGTTAAAAATTGTTGATTGGCCAGAATCTATAAATATTGACGGGCCGATTTTGCTACATCAAAAGGACGATGTGTTATGGTTTTCAATAGACAAAATGACAGTGTCGCAAAATACGATTGAAAACATTAGCAAGGAATTTTGGAAGGTTTTTGAATTATCGACAGTAATTTGTTTTGATGCCAAGAAATTGTATCATCATTTGGCAAATCATAATATTTTTGTGAAGTTTGATGATATTCACGATATTCATCAATCGGCATTTTTGATCGACCCACTTCGACGCGATCAGTCGCTAGCTGGATTGATAGGTGAGGAGATTAGCGACGCACCAAATGTAGAAATGGCTGCAATGTGGCATATTTATGGTCAGCAGGTTAACGCATTTAACCTTGAACCAAAATTAGCCAGAATTGCGCGTGAGTTTGATTTTCCGCTGTCATACATTTTGTTCAAAATGGAGAGGCGTGGTGTAAAACTAGACGCCGAAGTTCTTAATAAAATGAGCGTTGAATTAACTAATGAATACAAAAAACTTGAGCAAGAAATCTACTCAATGGTTGGTCATGAATTCAATATTGCGAGTCCAGTTCAGCTTTCGGAAGTGTTGTTTGATAATTTACAACTACCAACTGCTGGCATTAAAAAAGGTAAAACTGGCTTTAGTACTGGTCAAAAAGAGCTTGATAAATTACGAGGGCAACATCCAATTATTGAATTAATCGAAAAGACGCGCGAGCTTGCCAAGCTAATTAATACCTATGTTGACACCTTGCCGCTACTTGTCGCTGACGATGGGCGAATTCATACGACTTATAATCAAGATATTGTAAGTACTGGGCGGCTTAGTAGTACTAATCCAAACTTACAAAATATTCCAATTCGCACAAGTCAAGGTCGAAAAATTCGTGAGGCTTTTGTTCCTGAGAATGGCAATGTTTTTGTCAGTGCTGACTATTCGCAATTTGAACTTCGTTTGGCGGCCATTTTGTCGGGCGATAGTAAATTGATTAACGATTTTAACAGTAATATCGATATTCATGCAAAAACTGCAAGTGAAGTGTACGGCGTGCCGATGGATGATGTTACGAAAACTCAGCGCCGTAATGCTAAGGTTATTAATTTTGGTGTTCTTTATGGCATGAGTCCGCACGGTCTTAGCGCCGCTACTAATATGAGTTTTATTGAAGCCAAAAAATTCATTGATCAGTATTTTGAATTACGCGATCCGATTCGAAAATTTTTGAATAAAGTATTAGAACAGGCTAGGACTGATGGATATGTTGAAACATATTTTGGTCGTCGTCGACCAACGCCAGATGTAATGAGCAGCAATTTCATGGTTCGATCAAGTGCTGAACGGGCTGCTGCAAATATGCCAATTCAGGGTACAGAAGCAGATTTAATGAAGCTAGCGATGATTGAAATTGATAAAAGAATTGTTGGGTTAGGTGAACAGATTTTGCAAGTTCACGATAGTATTGTTGTTGAATGTCCAGCTGAAAATGCTAAAAAAGTAGCCGAGATTTTAAGAGATGCATTGGAAAATATAGTGCCGGAATTAAAAATAAAATTGCAAGTTGATGTAACTACAGGTGAAAGTTGGGGAGAATTATAAATGGCCATAAAAGCGGTAATATTTGATTGTTTTGGCGTGTTGGTAAAATCTGGGCATAGTTTACTAAGGCAAGATTTTCCAGAACTAATTGATTTGGTTGACGAACTGCAGCATCAGTCTGACCTCGGGTTATTAAAACGTCGCGAATTCAATAAGATTGTTGCTGAAAAAACTGGGCTAAGTGCTGATCAGGTAGATGATCGTTATTGGGGAACAAATAAGTATAATTTTTCAGCTATAGAAGTTGCCGACAAGCTAAAAAAATCTGGTAAATTTAAAGTTGGCTTGCTTAGTAATATAAGCCGCGATTGGATGTCCGAAATCTTAGTATATTTTAATGAACGGGCAATTTTTGATGAAATTATTTTATCTGGTGATATCAATATTGTTAAGCCGGATCCACGAATTTTTAAATTAATGGCCGATAAGCTTGGCGTTAAACCTGATGAATGCGTTATGATTGATGACCTTGCCAGTAATATAAACGGCGCTCGTCTTGCTGGTATGCATGGTGTTATTTTTGATTTTACCGAACAGGCTGTTGAGGATTTAGATCGAATATTGGATCAAAATAATGCCTGAACTTCCAGAAGTTGAAACTGTTAAAAGAGGGCTGTCAAAATTAATTATTGGCCGCAAAATTGTTGGCATAAAAACAGATAATCCCAAAAGCTTTCCAAATTCTTTGAATGATGTGGATAATTTTTTGGTTGACGCATTGATTACTGATGTGCGTCGCCGTGCAAAAGTTTTATTAATTGATTTATCGACAAATTATACACTTGTGACGCATCTAAAAATGACTGGTCAAATGGTTTTTGTAGGTAGCGAAGAGCGGTTTGCAGCCGGACACCCGAATGATAGTTTGGTTGGAAAATTGCCAGATAAATCGACGCGCGTAACGTTTGACTTTTCTGATGGATCGCATTTATATTTTAATGATCAGCGCAAATTTGGTTGGGTGCGATTAATTCCGACTTTGGAAGTTCCAAACATTGATTTTATGAAGCGAGTAGGGCCTGAGCCACTTGAAGCTGACTTTACTGTCGAGCAGTTTATTAGTCAGTTTAAAAAACGTTCTGGAACGTCAATCAAAGCCGCTATATTAGATCAATCGGTTATTGCGGGAGTTGGTAATATTTATGCCGATGAATCGTTGTGGGGCGCTAAGATTCATCCAGCGCGTAAAGTTTCTTCGATTTCCGATACTGAATTTGCGGAATTATACAAAGAAGTTCGTTTTGTGATGAATCTATCGATTGAAAAAGGCGGCAGCACTAATCGAAATTATGTGAATGCAGAGGGCAAGAAGGGTAGTTATATGGATTTTGCTCGCGTATTTCGCCGTGAAGGCTTGGATTGTCCGCGTTGCGGCGCTGAAATTATAAAAATTCG
>CAZTKH010000010.1:8922-15485 GCA_964613925.1 uncultured Saccharimonas sp. (SeqCode) | reverse complement strand
ATACGTGATCACCGCCCGAAGCGATTGACTTGATTGTTTTACCACTTAAAGCACCAGTTCTGTTAACTGCGACCGGCACCAAACTATCTACAAAAGCGTTATTTCCAAGTTGGCCATAACCATCATTTCCCCAACAATAAACTAAGTCATCAGAAGCAATTACGCAATTATGATAGTTCCCAGCAGTGAGCGACTTAATCGTTTTTCCATTCAAGACTCCCGCTGTATAAACAGCAACAGGAACAGAGCTATTTGTTGTAGAATTATTCCCAAGATCACCGCTTCCACCACGCCCCCAACAATATACCTTATTATCAGACGCAATTGCACAAGTATGCATATGTCCAACCGCAATTGATTTTATAGTTTTGCCATTTAAAACTCCACTAGTATTAACAGCAACAGGAACAGAGCTATTTGTTGTAGAATTATTCCCAAGTTGACCAAAATCATTTCGACCCCAACAATAAACTTGATAATTAGTCATACCTTCATCACTAGCAATAACACAAGTATGATAACCCGCGGAAGCAATTGAAGTAATCATTTTATTATTTAAAACACCACTAGTATTAACAGCGACCGGAACTAAGCTCTGCGTGTTTGAATTATTCCCTAATTGTCCACTGACATTCTCTCCCCAACAATATGCTTTTTTATTAAATAAAATCGCACAACTGTGTCTATAACCAAACGCCACCATAACAGGCGATTGCGGATGAACAGACGCACAATTGCCCGTTAGTAAACCGCCCAGCCTACCGTCTTGTTTTTCTATATGATAGGCGGTTGAAACATTTGTCATTCTTGCGTCTAAACAAAAACTATTATCGCCAATGAAAAAAACTTCGACAGTAACGCCTTCACTTGGCTCAAATGACTCCGGTAAACTATCAGGATAAGAGTTGTTATTACTCTTGTAATTTTCCATAGACGAAGCCGCCTGGCGCAAATCAGTTTCAATTTTTGATCGATTAATTGATTCGTTCCATTTGTTGTAACCAATAACCGAAACAGAAGCTAAAATCGCAATAATAACAATACACACAATAAGTTCAATTAAAGTAAAACCGGCATTGTTTTTTTTCATAAGATTTTTTATTAGCATGCAATCAGTTAACCCCATTTTTTCAATAAAGCTATTGCTTATATTGTACTGCATTGATATCAAAAACAAAACTAAAGAAAATATATCCTATCAAACATTAGATAAGGTTAACACAGGGTTGGTTTGTGTCGACAAGTAATCATTACCCGCCCCAAGCTGACCGTCATTACCCCACCCCCAGCAGTATGATTGTTTGTCGGTTGCCAATGCACAAACATGGTCCGCGCCAACCGATAGAGAGATTACGGCTCTTTCGTTCAATACGCCAGTTTTATTAACAGCAACTGGTACGGCACTATTATAAGTGTTACCATTTCCTAAAGCACCATAACCATTAAAGCCCCAGCAATAGACATTATTATCAGACGCAATTGCGCATGGGTGGCCGTTATTTCCACCTCCAACGGATATTTTTTGCAACGTCCTACCACTCAAAGCACCGCTTCTATCTATAGCAACCGGTGAAAGTCTATTTATGACAGTGTGGTCCCCAACCGCACCATTACTATTTTCACCCCAGCAATATCCATAGTTATCAGAAGCAATCAAACAAGTATTATTATCGCCGGTTGAAATATCGACTATTGTTTTTCCAGCAAGAACTCCGGAATTTAATACTTGAATCGGAACGTTACTATTAGTGTCAGTACCGTCGCCGAGCAAACCATAATTATTACTACCCCAACAATATGCCTGGAGATCCGAAGCGATAGCGCAAGTATGACCATAAATTCCAGCAGCTGAAATAGATTTAATTGTCTTGTTTACCAATGCTCCAGTATTATATACAGCCACAGGTGTGTTGCTATTAGTTGTTGAATTATTCCCCAATTGACCATTATCGTTACTACCCCAACAATATGCCTGGAGATCCGAAGCAATAGCGCAAGTATGTTCTGCACCACCAGACGCATTTAAATATAACAATTTTTTACCAGTCAACACTCCTGACATAGACACAGGCGTAGGTACTAATTTATTTACAAAACTGCCATCCCCTAATTGTCCATAATCATTTTTTCCCCAACAATAAGCGTTGTCATCAGAAGCAATTGCACATGTATGATTAGCACCGGCTGTAATATTTTTTAAAGTTTTTCCACTTAATGTGCCGCTATCGTCAACTGCTATCGGCACCAAACTATTATTAGTTGAATTATTACCCAAACCACCAGAAATATTACTACCCCAACAATAACCCTTACCCAAAGTCGTTATTCCACAAGTATGATTTGCCCCAGAAGCAATCTGAATCCATCGTTTTGGACGAGTTGCACAAGTGCCGGATTGTGGAAATTTGTCATTATCTTGATCAATATAATATTGAATAGTAGAGTCATCCGAACTAGTTGCATCGACACAGTATTCTATTCCGCCACCTAATCCACCACCGCTAAGAATAACATTTCGACTAGCTTTAAAAGTTGATGGAATTGCATTTGGGTATTTATTATTAAAAGTGCGGTATGTTTCCATCGCAGTAGATACGCCGTTTAAATCACTTTTGACTTGAGTTTCCGTAACAGTTCTTTGCCAATTGCCATAGGCAACTACTGTAATAGCCACAAGAATCGCCGATACAGCAATAACAGCCGCTAATTCAACAACAGTAAAACCAGACAATTTAATTTTATTTATTGTCTTTGAGTTTGATTTATGTAAATAAATCTTCATTTACTACCATATTAAACTTTTATACATTAAAAACACAAGCATATTACCATAATTTACCAATAGCTTATTTTATATTTGATAATATTGTCTCAGCTTTTGACTGACCAACAACTTTTGCCAACTCTTCAATACTAAGGTTTTTTAGTGCAGCAACACTGCCAAATTTTCGTATCAATTTTGTTCGCGTTTTTGGACCAATTCCATTAATTTCATCCAAAACACTCATAGTTTGCCTAGTCCTCTTCAAAACCGTGTGATAACTAACCGCAAATCTATGGGATTCATCGCGAATTCTCTGAAGTAATTTAATTATTGGTGTAGATTTTGGTAAATTAACTAGAATGAAATTATCCGTTATTTCAAGATTACCGCCAAGTTCGGCTAACTTATTTTCGTTTATCAAAACACTCATCTCGTTATTGTTGCCTATTAAATTCTTAATAACAATCTGTTCGTCTTTTTTTGCCAAACCAATAAATGGAATATCAAGAATCCCCAAACTATCACGAACTTGCAAGGCGGCATCCAATTGACCCTTACCACCATCAATTAAAATCAAATCCGGCTTTCCCCAACTTTTAAGATTTTTTTCGCTCAATCGCCGAGACAATGTTTCGCTCATGTTAAAGAAATCATCATTTTTATCAATATGTATTTTAAATTTTCGATATGCAGCCCTATCGCTAACACCATTTTTAAATACCACCATACTGGAAACAACATTTGTTCCGCTCATATGCGAAATATCAAAACCCTCAATCCTTGTAGGAATTTTTGGTAAATTTATTAAATCAGTTAAATCGACCAAAGCCTGATCTTTTGTTATGTCAAGAAATTCTTTATCGCCAAATACAATTTTTTGCTGCAAATCTTTGAGGTTATATATCTTGTTACGGATATTTGCCGCCTTTTCAAAATTCATTTCTTGGGCAAATTTTTTCATATCTTTTTCAAGCTCTAATAATAATTTATTACGATCCCCTTTTATGTAACTAATCATTTTTCTCAGGCTAGTTTTATAATCGATACTGCTCATACCAACCGGCGATAAGCCAAGATGATCATCCAAGTCTAATCTCTTTTTTACAGAATATTTATTTTGATTTTGTAAATCGAACGATAGGTTTATAGGTTTAACATAATAAGGAAAAATTCTACGAAGATATCGTAATGCTTTTTTAACAGAGTAACTATTATAATATGGTCCAAAATATTCGGCAGAGTCATCTGCTGGTAATCTTGAAAAACTAACATAAGGCCAATCATTTTGCATGTCAATTCTAATATAAGTTAGCGATCTATCGTCGCGTAACAAGATATTATACCTTGGCATATAGCGCTTGACCATTTCAGCTTCCAAAAACAACGCGTCAATCTCACTGTCCGTTTCAACCCAATCAGTATCGGCAATTTCGGCAACCAGGGCCTTTGTCTTTGAATCCATTAATCGAGTACTTTGAAAGTACTGCCTAACACGATTTTTTAAGATTGCCGCTTTGCCAACGTAAATAATCTGGCCTGCTTTATCTTTATGAAAATAAACACCAGGTTTTGCTGGTAAATTTTTTAGTTTTTCTTTCAATTTCAGGTTTTGCATCAATTACCATTATATAGTATAATTATAAAAACTTGGGTGCTTGATTAACAAACTCAACAAACAATTACACAAAAAGCCAAATATTAAGGAGTGTCATGCAAAAGAAGGATTTATCCAAAAAATCTTTAAGGTTTTTAATCGGCCTTTGGAGAATATCACCAGTATTATGTACTTTGATGATTATTACGCAAATTATTTTTGCAATTTTTTCTACTACAATTGCACCAATATTTGTTTCACAACTACTTACTAGTATTTCAACAGGATCGGCAACCTTATCGGGAAGCATCAACCTGCTAATTGGCTATGCATTAATATTGGTTATCGGCGACGTAATAGCAATTCGAATAACAATATTAATGGCCTTTATTGCTGAAACAAAAATGCAAGCAAATATTGCCACCAAAGTATTTAAACATTTATCTGCAAAAAGTTTAGGATTTCATTCCAACAAAATGACCGGCGGTATCGTTTCTGATGCTAATAAATTAAGTGGGGCTATTGAGCGTTTTTGGGACACAATTATTTTTACAGCCGTTCCGGTTTTAACAGCACTAGTTTCTGTCTGTGTTGCACTTGGTTTTATTATGTGGCAATATGCCATAGCCTTAGCAATATTATCGATATTAATCATTATCGTAATCATCAAGTCACAAACTTCAATCGCACCAGTTAGTCGAAATGTCGCCGAAAAATCTAGTGCTATGACTGGATATTTTGCCGACGCAATAAGCAATATTTCATCAATAAAAGCTTTTGCAGAAGAAAAAAATGAATTAGAAAAATATCAAAAACTTATCAAAGACTGGCGCTCTTCAAGCATGAAAGAAATGGTCAGCGTTATTGGAATTACCGGGTTATTTAGCATATTAATGACCATAATGAATATTTGTGCCTTTATTGCGGCAATTTTTGCAATCGAAAACCACATAGCAAATATCGGAACAATCTACCTTGTTATTAGCTACACATTAAATGTCGTCTCTCAATTATGGCAAGTTGCTAATGCCACAAGAAATTATATTCGTACTATCGGCGACGCTGGATCAATGGTCAGCATTTTAGAAGAAGAGATTGAGATAAAAGATATAAAAAATCCACAAAAATTAATTGTTAATCGTGGTGAAATAGAATTTAAACAAATTACTTTTACCCACAAAGAGAAACCGCATCCACTATTTGAAAATTTTTCATTTAAAATAAATGCTGGCGAAAAAATTGGCTTAGTCGGAACATCTGGCTCTGGCAAAACTAGTTTAACGAGGTTACTACTACGCTTTAGCGATATCGAAAAAGGTAAAATCATCATAGATGGTAAAAATATCGCTAAAGTTTCTCAAGAAGATTTACATAAATCAATTGCCTATGTGCCACAGGAAGCCGTACTGTTTCATCGTTCGATACGCGAAAATATCGCCTATGGAAAGCCAGACGCTAGTGACAAAGAGGTGCGCAATGCTGCTAAACAAGCTAATGCGGATAGATTTATCGATGAACTACCAAAAGGATTTGACACGACAGTTGGTGAACGCGGCGTAAAATTATCGGGAGGACAACGACAGCGGATTATCATTGCTCGTGCCATTCTAAAAAATGCGCCAATTTTGGTTTTAGATGAAGCAACCTCAGCACTCGATAGTGAAAATGAGTCATTAATTCAAGATGCTCTATGGGAACTTATGAAAAATCGTACCAGCATTGTTATTGCCCATCGACTTTCGACTATCGCCAGACTCGATAAGATTATCGTCCTAAATGACGGTAAAATTATTGAAGAAGGTTCACACAAAGAACTTATCGCCAAGAATGGTGAATATGCCAAATTATGGTCTCATCAATCTGGCGGATTTATTAAAGAGTAAATAAAAAAACTCCGCTTTTTGCAGCGGAGTTTTTAAATTTGCTTAACTAATTATTTTTCAGCCTTTGCTTCAGCCTCAGCTTCCGCCTTTGCTTCAGCAATAGCCGCATCGGCAGCCTCAGTTGCGTCAACTTTTTCAGCATCTTCGGCTTCAGCGTCACCGCCAGCTGCTTCGTTAGCAGCCTGCAATGCACCTGGTTCATAAACGTTGGCAATTACAAGATCCATATCTTGATCACCATCAGCAAATTCGACACCATGGGGCAACTGAATATCTGAAATCAATAATCGATCACCCTCCTGAGCAAGATTTAGAACTGAAA
>CAZTKH010000010.1:0-8822 GCA_964613925.1 uncultured Saccharimonas sp. (SeqCode) | reverse complement strand
TGAATATCTGAAATCAATAATCGATCACCCTCCTGAGCAAGATTTAGAACTGAAATTTTTAATGATTCTGGTAAATCAGCTGGCTTGGCCTTAATCTCAATCTTTTCAATAGCCTGTAAAATCACTAGGCCAGCTCGCTTAGCAATACTTTCACTTTCATCCATTAGTTCAATCGCGACTTCGGTTGTGATAATTTCATTTTGTTTAATTCGATGAAAAGCAACGTGTCGCAATTTATGCTTTACAGGATCAAAATCAATAGCTTTGATGATTGCTAAACGTTTCTTATCACCAAGTATTAATTTGATTGGCGTATGTTTACCAGCTTGCTGAACAACTTTCATCGTTTCAACAAATTCAGATTGAACCATAACTGGCTCATCATGACCACCATATACAACGCCTGGAACAACTCCAGCTTCTAACAATTTTTTGACTTTTTTACCCTCAAAAGTTCGGGCAGCTAACTTCAATGATATTTCGTTCATTTTTTCCAATCCCGGTATTAATGTTACTACTTATATTATAACATCAGCAAAGTAACTTACCAATTTTATAATAATTTATAAGAGGTTTTTTAAGTATTGACCAGTATAAGAATCTTTTACTTTTGACACTTCTTCCGGAGTACCACTAGCCACAACAATGCCACCATTAATTCCGCCCTCTGGTCCCATGTCGATAATATAATCAGCGGATTTTATAACATCCAAATTGTGTTCGATAATTATCATGCTATTTCCGCCACTAACAAGTTTTTGCAAAATTTCTAGCAATCTTTTAACATCATCACTGTGTAGGCCGGTGGTTGGCTCATCCAAAATATACAAAGTCTTACCAGTAGATTGTCTCGATAGTTCAGTTGCTAACTTAATTCTTTGCGCTTCTCCACCACTAAAAGTAGTTGCCGGTTGACCCAACTTAATATAACCAAGTCCAACCTCAACAATTGTATTTAACTTCCGAGCAATCGCCGGCACATTTGCGAAAAACAAAGCCGCTTGCTCTATGGTCATATCGAGAACATCACTGATTGTAGCGCCTTTATACTTAACTTCGAGCGCTTCATGATTATATCTTTTTCCCTTGCATGATTCACAAGTAATATAAACATCTGGCAAAAAGTTCATTTCAATCTTAATAACACCATCACCCTGACATGTTTCACAGCGACCACCCTTAACATTAAAACTAAACCTGCCAGCCTTGTAGCCACGAATATTTGATTCTGGGGTTGAAGCGAAAAGCTCTCGAACTTGCGTAAATACACCAGTGTAGGTTGCTGGGTTAGATCTTGGGGTACGACCAATTGGTGACTGATCAATAACGATCACTTTGTCTAATAGTTTAATACCTTCAATATCACTATGTTTGCCTGAAACGGCGTGCGATCTGTGCAATCTAGCCGATAATTCTTTGGCCAAAATATCATTAACCAAAGTTGATTTTCCACTTCCGCTAACACCACTAACAACCGTCATTGCGCCCAAAGGAAAAGCAACATCAATATTCTTTAGATTATTTTCTTTTGCGCCACGAATAATTAAAAACTTATCTTTTATAATTTCTCTGCGTTTTTTAGGTACTTCAATTTTTTCAGCACCACACAAATATTTTCCCGTAATACTATTTGCGTTTTTTGCAACTTCTTCGGGTGTTCCAAATGCTACAACATTTCCACCATTGATACCAGCGCCTGGGCCAATATCCAAAAGATAGTCAGCACTTCGAATTGTGTCCTCATCATGCTCAACAACGATTACTGTATTGCCAAGATCTCGCAAATGTCTTAATGTCTCAATCAGCCTATCATTGTCTCTTTGATGAAGGCCGATCGAAGGTTCGTCCAAGACATACAAAACACCCTGCAAACCAGATCCAATCTGTGTAGCTAAACGAATTCGCTGCGCTTCTCCGCCTGATAGTGTATTCGCAGCTCGACCCAATTCAATATAATTCAAGCCAACATCGTTCAAAAAAGATAATCTGGCAATAATTTCTTTTATAATACTATCACCAATTATTTTTTCTCGATCAGTTAATTTAATGTCATTTTTAAATAAATCCAAAGCACTGGCAACATTTAAACTACAAATATCTAGTATATTAAAGTCATGAATTTTAACCGCCAAAACAACCGGTTTTAGTCTTGCCCCTTTACAGGTGTAACATTCATCTTCGCGCATGAAGCGTTCAATATCTTTGCGAATAAAGTCACTGTCGGTTTCTTTATAACGACGTTCAAGGTTTGGAACTACCCCTTCATAAGTCGTGTCGTAATTCCGACCATCGCCCAACGCGATAGTATATTTTTGAGCACCAGTTCCGTACATTATTTTTTCAATCGCATCGCTTGATAATGCGCTAACTGGCACCTTTATACTAAACCCATAAGCTTCGCTAACAGCCGCCAATCTTTTAAGATACCAAGAGTCACTATTTGTGCGGTTATACGGCCTAATTGCGCCCTCGGAAATAGTAAGATTTGGATTTAAAACCAACTCAGGATCAATTTCCATGCGAACTCCGAGTCCAGTACAAACCGGGCAAGCACCTTGAGGAGCGTTAAAACTAAATAGTCTTGGCTCTAATTCCGGGATATCCTCGGCCGGATGATCCAAACAAGCATATCTTTGACTAAAAGCCGTAACCTGATTTTCATCAACATTAAGTACCTCTATAACACCCCCAGCTAAGTCCAAAGCTTGTTCAACCGACTGGGCAATACGGCTTCGCATATCCCGCGCAACAACAACCCTATCAACCACGATTTCAATATCATGTTTAAAATTTTTGTCTAACTCAGGAAATTCATCGAGTGAGTATACAATTCCATCAACTCTAGCCCTAGCAAAACCCATTCGGCTATATTTTTCTGGTATATGAGAAAATTCGCCTTTTTTTGCCTTAAAAAGTGGCGCTAATATCATCAATTTGGCACCTTCCGGCATTTTCATTATTTCTTCAATAATCGTCTCGGCTGTACGCCTGGTAACCTCTTTCCCACATATCGGACAATGAGGCACACCAATTCTGGCAAATAACAACCTTAAATAATCATAAATTTCAGTCACGGTCGCAACCGTACTACGAGGATTGTGGCTAGTTGAACGCTGATCGATGCTAATTGCTGGACTTAAACCTTCAATATAATCAACATCTGGTTTTTCCATCATTCCTAAAAATTGCCGAGCATAGCTTGAAAGACTCTCAACATAACGTCGCTGCCCTTCGGCATAAATCGTATCGAATGCCAAGCTAGACTTCCCAGAACCAGATAGACCTGTAATAACTACAAATTTATCGCGTGGAATTTCAACGCTAATATTTTTTAGGTTATGTTCACGCGCACCAACAATTTTTATAACCTCTGACATAAGCGAATATTATACACTATTTTAATCATTTTTTCCATATATTAATGATCAATCGTTATAATACAAAAAACAGTATTAATAATGTACAATTAAATAAATAGTACTGTTCAACTAATATTTTTAATCATAAACATGAAGATATAGGTTAAATGAAAAAGCTAGCCATCAATAAACGACGAAACTACGTAATAGATTTTTTAAAACTATTTTTTATGTTTATGATTGTTGGTGTTCATTCCGAATATATATTTGGTAAAAAATTATATTTTCTAAGTGGCGCACTAGCCGTAGAATTTTTTTTCATTGTATCAGGTTATCTTATGGCTAAATACGCAGACGAAATTAATATAAAGGCCGATAAATTAAAAGTTAAATTAAATATTGCACAAGAAACAATAAAATTCGTCTTTCATAAATATAAAATTATTTTTTTACCACTACTTGTAAGCATAGTAGCATGCGTTGCTATTAGATATTTCTTTGGAGAAGCAAAAGATATTCAGAATAATATAATTAACTCCACGTGGGAATTATTGTGCGGACAAATGTATGGTTTTTCAGCATATCTATCTACTGGTGTTAGTTGGTATTTATCGGCAATGTTTGCAGCAATGTGGATTTTATTTCCACTTTATCTTAAAAAACGAGAAACCTTTTCATACATAATAGCGCCATTATTAGTATTATTTTTATTAGGATGGATTTCTTATACATATGGCAATATAACAGAAGCAACAGGGTTATGGACAGGCTTTTACTTTAAAGGAATGCTTCGTGGCATTGCCGAAGTTTCCGCCGGCGTTATATGTTATGAGATTGTGAAAAAAATGTTAAAACTTAATTGGACAAAATTTGGCCACATCTTTTTAACTATTGTTGAGTTATCGTGCTATTTAATATCCTCATTATATATGTTATTACATTTGCCAAGCGGCCAAGACACGATAATAATCTTGTTACTAATGATCGCCATATCAATCACTTTTAGCGAGCAAAGTCTGACAACAAGATTATTTAAAAGTTCCAAATGGTCATATTGCGCATCATTTAGTGGCGTATTATTGTTTTGCAATCTTACATGGGGTGTTATTATGAGAAACAAAATGATCGACCACACACCAAAAGAACGTGCATTAGTTTTTGTCGCTCTTTCGATTATCACAACCGTATTAGTCTTAATAATTATTAAGATAATCCAAATAATAGCAAAAAAACTAAATGACAAAATCAAACTTACATACCCAAATAATAAAAAGCTAGCTTAAAAACTGCTCAAATGAAAAATTAACACAAACCACAAAAATATATAACTCTACTTGACAATGTCGCTTATGATTGTATTATTGTTATTTTTTGCTATAGTTTCTCTTATAAATATGAAAAAAATAATTACAAAATTTTCAGTCCTTGCCAGCCTAGTTTTTATACTAGACAGTTTTGGTTTTTGGGCAAATATAGTACTTTTCTTTTTCACAGGCCGCATTGCTGGAACCGATCATATTTTGTCGCCAAGCACAATGTTGACAATTTATTCAATTTTGGCATGCATTCTAATTACGGTTGCCTTTGTTATTCCTTACATAAAAAATCACTTAAGCAACAATAACAAAACCCATAAACTCAAAACAAGTACAAAACTAACCTAGTTTAGTAAATATCAGCAGGTGCAACACTTTCAGCCCAAAGCTGCAATTCTTGCAAAATGTATATTTTATTTTCATCAGTTGTTGATTTAGATAGTTTTTGTATGGATTTAATAAAAGCCGGTAAATCTTTGGCAATTTTTTTGCTTCTCCAGTCTTCCCAAGCCTCGGCTTCGTCTTCCGCCAAAGAATTTGGATAGTTGCGAGCTTTATAATGCAGTAGCAACTCAGACAATCTTTCGTCAATAAAATTTGGATGAAAATCTGCCAATTTACGCTCATCGGCGTTTCTTACGGCCTCAATTCGAATCTTGTCGACATCGGGAACAAAACCATCATATAGCTGCGCTTCTGGATCTGGTGATTTTTGAAATTCTTCACGATTTTCAAATATTGAACGAATATTTTCAGCAAATTCAGGGTGAGATAATAAAACAGTTTTATTTTTTGTAATAATATCTTCACTTAAACTAATCTTTTTCCAACCCTCACCTTGCGACAAAACACCAAGCGGAGCTACAGCTGGCGCATGATTATATTGCATTTCTTTAACTGGCAATTTCTGAAAATCATCTTCCTGACGTTCTTCCCATGTTGCAAAGAACTTTTTTGCCAAATCTTTTTGGCTCAATTTAACAAATGGTGTTGGATCATAACGCAAATCATAAATTACAATATTTCCATTTTTACCAGTAGTAAGCGGAAAAGCAATCGTCGCCTTGTTAAATTCTGCATCAAATCGCCCACTAACATACACAAATGGTTGTTTGTTATCCAAATTGACTAATTTTTTTATTTCATTTTTATCACGCATCTTAAGCAAGTACTCATAAAGCTGAGGTTGTTTTTCTTTGATTAACTTTGTAACAGAAATCAAAGCCTCAACATCACTCAAAGCATCATGGGCTTTTATGTGATTAAGGCCATTTGCTTTTGTAATTAGCTCTAATCGATTAGTTGCTACACCTTTGCCATCAACTGGCCATTCAATACCTTCTGGGCGCAAGGCACGCGTCATACGAACTACATCTAATAAATCCCACCTTGAACGACCATCTTTCCAACTCCATTCATAAGGATCATAAAAATTGCGCCAAAACAAATGTCGAATGAATTCATCATCAAAACGGATATTATTAAAGCCAATAGCAATCGTATCGGGCGTAAAAACCTCATTTGCTAAAACCTTTGCGAATTCCGCCTCATTAATTCCATCGCTCAGTGTTTGCTGCGGAGTAATTCCAGTTACCATCAAAGCCTCTGGACTTGGCAAGACATCATCGTTTAACTTAACTAAGATATTATATGGTTCACCAATTTGATTTAAATCCATATCAGTTCGAATGCCGGCAAATTGCATAACTCGCGCATCACGAGGGTTTAATCCACTCGTTTCAAGATCATAGAAAAAAAATGTTTTAGACATTAATTTAATTATATACTATTTACGTTATTCTATCTGTTCCCAAACAAAATATGTAGTTTTATCATCTTGAACTTCTGTGTAACCCTGAGCATTATATTGTGAGGTATTTAAAAGTACCTCAAAAAAATAAGTAGTTGATTGGGTGGTTAATCCAGGGTAACTTTTTGATTCTTCAATTTTATCAATCTTATCAACAAATGATAGGTTGAACTCATCATCAATTCCCAGTTCTTCGGTAATACCACGAGTCATAGCTTGCATTGGAACTTCACTAAATTTCATTTTTTCAAAAACAGATTGACCATTAGATGGTCGAATTCGCTCTCGTCCGTCCACAAAAACTTGTTTTTGTTCAATTAATTGGTATTTTTTACCATCATCATCAACGTAAAATATTTTAGACGCTACAACTTCACTTATTCTAATTAGTTCACCATTTTTAGTTACATCCAAAATTATTTCATTGTTATCAATTTCTTTGGCAAGATGCTCAATAGTTTTATATCCGCCAGTTCCCCAAAGCGAAACATCAATTTTAGCATCTTTAAGACGCGCTCTTAAAATCGAAACATTTGATTTAGATTCATTTGTTTCATTATTTTCCATAATATTTTTCTAACATCCTATTGTTCTAATAATGTCATTTCGTTATCGCCGATGCGAATAATGCTATCACCAACAGCACCACGTCTGTGCAATTCACGCTCAATACCAAGTTTTTTCATGATATAACGCAAGCGATTTTCGGCCTCATAGTTCCCAAAATCGGTTCGACGTGCAAATTTCTCAATTTTTTCACCGGTAACAATAAAGAAAATCTTATCGTCTTCTTCGACTCGCTCAACAGCCCAGCTCTCGGCAATTTTTTCTTTACTCAAAGAAATAGTTTCAATCTCATCAGATTCATCTTCAATCAACTCAATAACCTTTTTTGACTCATCAACTAAACGACGTAATTCACGAAGAACGTCTTTTGTGCCTTTATGTGCAACCGAAGAAATAGCAAAAATCATTGTATCTTTTTTGACTACTTTTTTTAGTTCATCAACCTGCATTTTAATGATATCTTCATCTAGACCTTCAATTTTGGTCAAAGCAACCACCTCGGGACGCTCAACCAATTCGGGACTATATTTTTCTAATTCATTACGAATTGTCTGATAAGCAACGACAATATTATCACTATATACATCGATTAAGTGCAGTAGGACAGACGTACGATCAACGTGACGTAAAAACTTATCGCCAAGCCCCTTGCCCTCGCTAGCGCCCTCAATGAGGCCAGGAATGTCAGCGATTAGCAAGCTGCCGTCATCCACCTGTGCAACGCCTAGGTTTGGCGTCAAAGTAGTAAAGGCGTAGTCAGCAATTTCAGGACGAGCATTGCTTACAACCGACAAAAAGGTCGATTTACCTGCATTTGGAAAACCAATCAAACCAACATCAGCCAATAGCTTTAATTCTAGTTCGGCTTCAAAATATTCACCAGGCTCGCCTTTTTCAGCCATACGTGGCGTTTGTCGAACCGATGACTTAAAGTGTTGATTACCAAAGCCACCATCGCCACCTTTGGCAACAATAATTTCTTGGTCAGGTTTTGTAAAATCAGCAATAATTACACCATTTTTGCGAACAACCGTCCCGACTGGAACTTTTACTCTGACATCGTCACCATTCGCACCATGGCAATTATTTTTGCCACCATCACCACCGTTATTAGATTTGATTTCTGGCTGATATCTAAAATCAATTAAAGTATTAAGTCCGCTATCTGCAACAAAAATAACGTCGCCACCCTTACCACCGTCGCCACCATCTGGACCGCCTTTGGCAACATAGATTTCGCGACGAAAACTAAGATGACCATCGCCACCTTTACCGGCATTAATTGTTACTTTTGCTGTATCTACAAACATATTCGTTTCATTATATCAAAATCGCCCCTGATTTGACAGAGGCGATTGAATTATTATTTAAATTTTAATGAATATATTTATATATAGAGGCTTGACCAGCCGAAATAGTTCTATTACTTTTAATGCCCCAGCCACCATAAGCCCAGTTATTCATCTCACTAATAAGGATATCTCCGTTATCATAAACTTTTTCTACGACGGCTACGTGACCTAAACCATAATTTCCAGTATCAGCATCTTCAACTAAAACAGAGCCAGCTAGTGGGTTGTGGTCATAGCCAGAAGGATTTCTATCATCCCATGTATACGCATGGCCAAGATTGCTGCTAACTGGATTGCCTAGCTCAGCGCGACGGTTATACACATACCATGTACAGTAACCATAGACATAAGTATTTCCATTTGCCGCAAAGCTATATTGTGTTACAGGAGCAACATAATCCGGGCGCTCATTTTCTGG
>CAZTKH010000009.1:0-15827 GCA_964613925.1 uncultured Saccharimonas sp. (SeqCode) | reverse complement strand
TTGGCGGCTGTTGGTGGGGCTGTTTATGGTGCGGTGTTGTACTCAAGCGCTGGGGCCAATCCAGATAATGTTAAAAAAGCCAAAGAAATGTTTGTAAATATTGGCATTGGCGTCGTTGCCTATTTGTTGATGTATTCGTTGCTTAATTATTTAATTCCAGGAGGCTTGTTTAATTAATGAAAAAGTATATTTTGATTGCTTTGTCTTTGGCGTTAGTTTCTGGCGCGGTGCTTGCGCAGCCAGTTATTGCAACTGGTGAATACGGAAAGTATAAATGTAATGATGGAACTTATGATCCATACGAGCCAGTGGAGCCCCCTAGTACGCCCGAAGCGGGATATGAAAATGCAATGGGCCACAAAATTGGTAAATGTAAAGATGGTTCTGATCCAGTACTTAAAAGTAGCGAAGGTCCCTCGACTAGCAAATGTAGCAGCAGCTTTTTAGGCTTCCCCGCCTGGTATCGCGGCCTAGTTGATGAAACCAGTAGTGATTGTTCAATTAAACAACCAGACAAAGGTGCTGAAGGTCTAGGTAGTTATATTTGGAAAATTGTTCTTAACGTTATTGAAATTGCCATGATGCTGGTTGCTTATTTGTCAGTTATCTTTATTATTTACGGCGGTATAATGTATATTATTTCAGCCGGAAGCGCTGATGGCGTTAAAAAAGCCAAATCGTCGATAACTAACGCGATTATTGGCCTTGTAATATCGATTTTGGCAATTGCGGTTGTAGAATTTGTATTTAGTAAACTAACGACGGGAATGTAATATGAAAATAAATAGCGAAGATATTGGAATTGTAAAGATTAGCGCCGATACGTTATTAGCCAACGCATTAAACACGGTGTATTTAGTTTGTGGAATTTTGGCGATTATTGTAATTATTGTCGCCGGATATTTTTATGTGACATCATCGGGTAATGCTACTAATGTTGAAAAGGCTAAAAACGCCATTATTTCGGCAGTGATTGGTTTGGTGATTGTGCTATTGGCGTTTGCAATAACAGGATTTGTAACAGGGAGGTTCGCTTAATGAAAAAAATAAAATATATATTTGCGATATTTGCCATGGTTTTTGGGATTGGTCTAATGGCGCCATCTGTGGTTAGTGCTGAATCTGTTATGGGCGAGATTTGCAAAAATGATAATCAAAGCGTGCTTTGTAAAGAGCAAGAAACGGATCTTATGGGTTATGTAAAAATTATTACTAATACCCTTTTGTTTATTTTGGGCGTTTTGTCTGTCGTTATGATTATTTATGGCGGTATTACCTATACTATTTCGGCTGGTGACGCGAAACAGGTTGAAAAAGCCAAAGGTACTATTCTTTACTCTGTTATTGGATTAATTGTGGCAATTTTAGCCGGCGCAATCGTTAACTTTGTACTTAATATATTCTAAATATTTTGTTGACGTACTTCACAAAAAGCAAATAATCTGGTATAAATAAAGTATAATTAAAGGAAGGATTAATAAAAATGAAGAAAACAGTAAAAGCAGTAATCTTGGGACTTTTGATGATCCCAATGTTATTATTATCTGCTTCAACAGCAGTAGGTGCTACAGCAAGCGAAACAATTAAAAAAGGTGCTGATAAGGTAAATCCAGGTGGCTCATGTTTGTTTACTAACGACACCTGTAAAGATGGTATTGTAACAAAAGGTATTAATACGGCTTTGTTCGTAATTGGTGCTTTGGCTGTTATCATGCTTATTTTCGGTGGTATTCGTTATACAATTTCAGCTGGCGATTCAAAGCAAGTTGAAGCTGCTAAGAATACAATCCTATACGCAATCATCGGTATCGTAGTTGCCCTACTTGCTGGTGCAGTTGTAAACTTTGTACTTACGAATTTATAAAGAAAATTACAATAAAAATCCGCTCCTTTGTTGGGGCGGTTTTTTATTGCGTTTAATTTTGTCTGTTACAAAAAATAATAGCCTATATTACTAGGCTACTATTTTATTTCGTAAGCTTGTCTACTATTGGATTTGAATCTTTTTAGCGGCTTCTTGGCGAACTTTGTTGAATCGGATAGTTAGTACACCATCTTTTAGAACGGCTTCAACTTCGTCTTCTTTGACGCTAACAGGCAAAGCTAATGTACGACTAAATTCGCCCCAGTAGCATTCCTGAATGTGCCAGTTAATTGCATCTGTATCGTCGCCACTGTTTAGAGTGCCGCTGATTGTTAAGATGCCGTCGCTGATACTAACATCAAGTTCTTCTTTGTTTACGCCAGCTGTGCGAGCTTTGATAACTAATTTATCTTCGGTCTCGTAGACATCAACAGCTAATTGGCCAGGAAATTCTTCTTCGGAATCGTCCCAGTTATTTTCTGTTGGTGCTGGTGTTTGGTTTAACGACATTGAGTCGTCGCTTAGAAAGGCGGCTGTTAACTCGTCTTCCATTAGTAGTTCATCATTCTGTTTTCGGGCCATGATATCCTCCACTTTCTCTAGGCTCATTTGACAAATCGTCTATCACATTATAACTAACATATACGGTATAATCAATAAAAGAGGACCATAAAACGTAAAAAACACAATGATTGATAAGCTGCTATCATACCTGGCTCCCCACCACTGTTGCTCTTGCGATAAGATTGGAAGCCTATTATGTGATAATTGTATAAATTACATCAAAGATGAAACAAAAATAGTTTGTTTGTTGTGTCATAGGCCAACTTTTAACATGTGGCTATGTAGTGAATGTAAAACGCCTTATGAAAAAGCTTGGGCCGTAGGAACTCGTGACGGAGTTTTGCAAAGGCTTATTGGTTTATATAAGTTTGAGCGCGCCAAAGAGTGTTATAAGGTGCTTGGTGAGCTATTGTTGAGTAGTTTACCTGAGTTGCCGCCAGAAACAGTTATTGTGCCGGTTCCTACCCTATCTAGTCACGTTCGGGAGCGTGGCTACGATCATATGTTATTAATCGCTAGGTATATTGCAAAAGCTAGGGGTTTAAAGGTTAAACGAGTACTTTGTCGAAAAACTCAGACAAAACAGCGCCAAGCGGATGCTAAACAGCGTGAGAGGCAGGCTAAGCAAGCTTTTTGTGTAAATAGCGTTATTGATGGCAATATTCCCTATTTGTTGTTAGACGACGTTATAACAACCGGAGCGACTATTAAATATGCCAGTAAGGCTTTGATTGATGCTGGTGCAAAGCATGTTTGGGTTGCGGTTGTTGCCCGGCAAACGCTGAATTAAATTTAAATTTTCATTTAATAAATAAAATCTCTTGTCCTTTCTTTTAGTAAAGAACCAAAGACTAGCTCCTTTTTAACCGTAAAAAGGAGCCGAAAAACTCTTGGGGTTTGCTTCAAATCCGCGGTTTGGTTATTTCATTAATCTTCTTGGGTGTCTGCGGAACTCCCTCCGGTAATAAATTATCGGTCTCAAACATTCGCCGTACGGCGAACTCGACACACCAGGAAGGTTACTTTATAACTATCC
Organism: uncultured Saccharimonas sp. (SeqCode); assembly: GCA_964613925.1. GTDB lineage: Bacteria > Patescibacteriota > Saccharimonadia > Saccharimonadales > Saccharimonadaceae > UBA1547. The sequence continues at coordinate 12,363 of CAZTKH010000009.1, read as the reverse complement.
GGGATTCTCCAGAGGCCCCAACCCCCCCTAGTTCAAAAGCTTTACTTGACTTAAGGGGTTAAAACCCTGTATTCTATACAGTGTTGCTTTGTTTGGAGAGGTACTCAAGTGGTTTAAGAGACTTGTCTTGGGTGAAACGTTGCGAAGCAACTAAACAAGCGTCATTGATTTATCGATGGCTTGTTTGCAAGACGTGTTTCAGTCTTTTGCACATTTAGTTATAATTAGTTAAGTTTGGAGAGGTACTCAAGTGGTTTAAGAGACTTGTCTTGAAAACAAGCGTACTGAAAGGTACCGCGAGTTCGAATCTCGCCCTCTCCGCCAAATTAATGATATGACCCATGTGGTCATATTTTTAATTTGCACGGACGGGCCGAGATTTGAACTCGCGAGATTGCGTAGCAATCTGTAAGCGAATTCGGCGTAATGCAGTGAAACAAAAATGTTTCGCCTTACGGCGAATACATATTTTTAATTTATAATTTAATATCTAGCCCATGTTACGCCTATATGTTACAATATTCAAAGCCCATACAGAGAGATATTTAGACGTTCTTGAAGTGTGAAGTCCAATACGGAGGGGTACCCAAGTGGCTGAAGGGGATGGTTTGCTAAATCATTAGTCTGGGGAAACCTGGAGCGGGAGTTCGAATCTCCCCTCCTCCGCCAAAATAAAATTACGACCCGTGTGGTCGTAGTTTTATTTTAACGCGAGGGTGGGGAGATCCGAACTACCGCGGTCCCGCAAAGCGGGACGAGCGGGTGTTCGGCGTAGAGAAGCGTAACAAAATTAGTTTACTCATTTTGTAAGCAAGCGGAGAAGGCCTTTAGGCCGATATCTCCCTCTTTTTTTCATCATTTCACTCAAAAAGCGTCGAAAGTAAACTTTCGCTTCCTTTTTTCTCTTTGCCGATATCTTCCCTCCTCCGCGCAGATTATTGATTAAAAATTACTTCGATTTAATCTTATAAACAAACCTTGTCCTGCTTGTTTGCCGAGTTCATATCTAATTCTAAAAAGCCTAGCTTGGTTTTGTCGAATAGACTCCTGATTTTCAGTGTTGGAAATTGGTTCTTTTTTAGCTATTTCGATACCATTTTTAGGTTGATTGTTTATATTTTGCATGTATTTATAATTTAATAATAACACAAAAACGTAAAATAAGCAATAGCGTGAATATAATTATGTCCGTGTTATAATGTGCTTATGCAACCGGAACAAAATAATAACGCTTGGGACAATAAAACGGGTTCAAACAACAGAGATGGGGCTTCTGATATGTATCAGCCATCGGATGATAACGAAGATATGCGGACGAGTAATCCTGACGAGCGTCGTATTCATGTTCCGGATTCTAGTGAGCCGGTTCGTTGGGTTGCTGGCGAGTATATCAATAATGAAAAAAATAGCACTTGGTTTGTAGTTTTTGCTGTTGTTGTTTTAGCTTTTATAGCGTTAGATATCTTTTTAATTAAATCTTACACCTTCTCTATTCTAGTGATTGTTATGGCGGTTGCGATTATTGTGATGTCGCGTCGTCCGCCGAGGCAAGTTGATTATACGCTAAGCGGTAGGCAGGGTTTGTATATCGGTGAAAAACTCTATCATTTTAATGAGTTTAAGGCTTTTAGTGTTATCGAAGATCGAGGTCAACACTCAATTATGCTAATACCTATTAAACGATTATCACCTGGATTGATCTTTTATTTCCCCAACGATGTTGCTGAGGAAATTGTTGATATCTTTGGAGCGAGACTTCCAATGGAAAATAGAAAATTAGATTTTATTGATATTCTTGTTCAAAAATTACGACTATAATTTGCTTAGGCCTTACAATAAGGGATTATTATGTGATATAATCTCTGGTATTCTGCCGTTATTCGGCCGAACGTACCTTCTAGTTACATGAATAGCAGGGTTATATATTTTGTATATAGTCCTGCGTTTGCACCCGTAGTTCAGCTGGATAGAATGTTGGCTTGCGGAGCCGAAGATCGTAGGTTCAAATCCTGCCGGGTGTACCAAAGAAAATAGACCAGTAAAATCTGGTCTATTTTCTTTGGTCTCCGACAGATTTGAACCGTCCTTTTGCGGAGCAAAAGATGTTCAGCGTAGTGCGGTGAAATAAAAACGTGTTTACATGTTTTTATAAACAAACGGAGGAGCGCAACGAAGTGGAGCGATATCCTGCCGGGTCTAAAATATAATACTATTTTGGAGGTGAGAACTGCCGGTGGCAGTTCTCAAGGCCGGAAACTGATTTCAAGCTATGCTTGAAGTCAGTTGAGGCGGGGTCGCAAAAAATTCCGGAGGAATTTTATTGTGACCAAATCCTGCCTGTTTTAAATAAAAAAACACCCCACGTTGGAGGGGTGTTTTTAATTTTATATTCATTTAATAAAGAGCAAGCGTATAAATAAGCTTAACTGATTTATAATTTTCATCAGTTGTTGACATTTCGTATTGTAATTTAAGATTTTTTGAACCTTTTGTTACTTCATAAACAATATTGCCAGTTTCGGTTTCACCATCGCCGATTGTGCTGCCGCTAAATCTTGACTCAACTGGAGCTAAACTGTAAGAATCAGTTTCGCCATTGTCATTGATTTTAAGGTAAGAGTTACTAAAATAATGATCACTGTCATCTTTGTTTGTAATACTGACGTTAACAACTATATATTCTTTACCTTCGCTTGGTTTATAAATACGGCTCGTGCTGACATAATCACGCGTGATTGAGTTAACCTTTACTTCGTAATATTCGCCAAATTTAGCAGTTTCACCTTTGCTGAAATCTTTTTTGGAGTTGATTAATGCTAACTTGCTTTGTGTGTATTCAGACATGTAGTTGCTGAGTTTATTGCTTGTTGTATTGCTAATTTTACTTAGTGAACTAATTGTATTGCCGTAATCATTTGCGACCGTAGCGACGGCTAGCATGCTCGTAATTAGCAAGATTGAAAAAACGATATTACAAAGAATTGCAACCGATCCTGTAATAATACCGGCAATAGACATACCTTTGTTTTGTTTTTTCTTTAATCCGATAATGGAAAGGATTATAGCTGCAACACCAAGGCAAAAACCTAAGAAAGCTACCCATCCAAAAACTACTGCGCAAATACCAACTATCATGCCGGCAACTGCTAGTCCGCCTGCGGCTTTTTTGACTGTTGTGGTTTGAGTTACGGTTGGTGCTTGAACTGGAACTTGTGCCTCGACTGGCGGAATTTGATCTGTTTTATTTGATTCCATATATTTCTCCTTTTACTTTTATAACAATAAATGATGATATTATCATATCATCATTTATTGAGCTAATTAATACCTAATGTTTAATATAGATCTAGTGTGTAGATAATTTTTGACTGTATATGTGCAATATTATAAGATGTAGTTTCTTGATAAAGTTTTAATTTTGTAGAATCTTTCGTCACTTGATAAATAATTTGACCAGTTTTGGTTTCACGAGGTATATAAGATTCGGTTTTGATTCTATTTTCTAATGTAACAATCCCATAATGATACATAGACTCTTCGCCGTCATCGCTAATTTTTAAGTTACTAATGTAAAAACTTGTAGCCTGATCGGTGTTATTTGTGATATCTAAGTTGATTAATATTAGTTCTTTTCCTGCGTCTGGTTTAAAAGATGAACTCCCGCTAGCAGTATAATTGCGCTGTATTGAATTTACTTTGATTTTAAATTTATCAAATATCGCTGTTTCGCCCTTTTTAAAACGAACAGATGACCCAGAGGCTGTTATCTGCCCTGAAGTAGAGCCCGAACCCGAAGAATATTTCAAGACAGTGTCTCTAATATTCGTACGATTGTGGTTTGTAGATCCTTCGGATACAGCAGCGGCAAATATAAACCCGAACAAGGCAATGATAAAGAATATTGTTACAAATATGTTCCAAACAATTGCAATTGAACCAGTGACAATACCGGTGATTGACATGCCCTTATTTTGTTTTTTCTTGAGTGCAATAATCGAAAGAATGAATGCGGTTACCCCCAAGCCGAACCCTAAAAAGCTAATCCAACCTGTTGAAAGAGACAAAATTCCAAGAATTAATCCAGCGATTGCTAATCCGCCGTTGTTTACCTTGTATGGTGCCGCATTTGGATAAATTTGTGTTGGAGTTATCTCTGATACTGGAGCTGGTATTGCTGGTGCCTGTTTGATTTCAGCTGTCTTGATGTTATGTGGTTTGTTGTTTTGCTTCATTACATAATCTTTCTTTAAATGTTACTTATATTTAATTATTATACCATCTTAATAACATTGAAAAATTTATGATTAATGCTTTTGATAATTTATTTTGTTACAATTGTTTTACTGGAGAGATGCAGGAGTGGTTGAACTGGCCGCTCTCGAAAAGCGGTATAAGGAAACTTATCAAGGGTTCGAATCCCTTTCTCTCCGCCAAAATAAAATAACGACCCGCGTGGTCGTTATTTTATTTTATCAAAGAGACGGGATCCGAACCCGTACTTTTGCGGAGCAAAAGAGGGTTCGGTGTAGCGCGGCGCCGCGAAAAAGTGTTTACATTTTTTCGTAAGCAAGCGGAAGAGCCCCGCCGTGGCGGGGCGATATCCCTTTCTCTTTTGTCTCTATTTGCTACAATATACCCATGCAAGAACCATCTATTTTTACTCGAATCATCAACGGCGAAATACCATGTTACAAGATATATGAAGACGAAAAAGTAATCGCTTTTTTGGATATGCATCCAGTGATGGAGGGACATACTTTGGTTGTTCCAAAAAAACAGATTGATCATATTTGGGATTTAGAGGACGATGATTATGAATATTTGTGGGCTACGGCCAAAAAAATCGCTATTCATATTCGCGAAGTTATCGGCTCGCCTCGTGTGGGCGTCGTAGTTGAGGGTTTTGGCGTACCTCATACGCATATTCATTTGATTCCAATTTATGAAGGAAATGATTTGAAACGACCTCAGGATAAAGATGAATCACCTAGCCCAGAACAGCTTGCGGCTATGGCTGAAAAGTTGAAAATTTAATGTCAATTCGTATAGTTACAATCGGCAAAAAACACGAATCGTGGGTGTCGGAAGGCATCGAACGCTATCAGAAGCGCCTAAAAAAGCCTTTTGATGTCGAATGGGTAATTTTACCACATTCATCTTTTGACGGCGTCAGAGCGCGTCAGGACGAGTCTGAGCGCATAATTTCGCGGCTTAATGGCAGTGATTATGTAGTTTTATTGGATGAACGTGGCAGAAATGTAACTTCGCCAGATTTTTCGAAGCGATTGGTATCAATTTTGGACACATCCTGCCCTATTGTGATAATTATTGGTGGGGCTTATGGCGTTGACGAAACTATTATGCGACGTGCAAATTTTATTTGGTCACTATCAAACCTAGTATTTCCCCATCAGCTGGTAAGATTGTTGTTAATCGAACAACTATATCGTGCTCAGGAAATAGCTGGCGGAAGATCATATCATCACGAGTAGTTGACTTGTTTAACTATATATTGTATAAATAAATCATTCTAAGGTATATCCGAGGACGTGCCCGCTGAAAAGCGGAGATTTATTTTTGGAGGTGGCTTTATGGAAGATGACAAGGACCAAATAGAAGTTGAAACTGAATTTTATACTTTTGTTGATGCCGGTCCGTCGAAGAGAAGGATTGAACATGCGTTTGAATACGCAAGAGATCCGTCTATTCGCATGACAGTTAACCTTATGTTGGGCTATGACATTATTGTCAATGTTCGTGTTACGTCGTTTTCGTGGCTCCATTAGCAGTCGAAATCAGGCGGTACGCCTAATTTTCAGGGCATTATCCTTTCCATTGGTCGCGTAAAGGTGGACGAAAAAACGGGGTGTTTTCATACTCGGTTCACTGCCTGCACCGATCATGAAGATCTCACTATCTGTGTTAATTATAACGAGGGGATTGATGGGGTTGGGGTTGCTCGTATTAATTGTTATGAGGCATATTTTATGCGCAGGATCGGCTTTCCTAGTTTGGTCAAATAACCACCAATTCATTTACCGGTTAACGTTCGCGTTAGCCGGTTTTTTTATTTGATTACTTCAAGTTCGTGAACGAGGCGTTCGGCGTGTTTAATCTCTTGTTCTAGTTCATTTTTTGTTTCTTCAACTAACTCGGTTGGAGCTTTTTCGACATAAGATTTATTGGAAAGTCTTGCTTCAAGGCGTGATATTGACTTGCGAACGTCAGCTAGGCGGTTTTCGAGGTTTGTCTGATGTTCATATAAAGTATCTGCAGATACATCGAGCCAAGCTTCACGACCGCTTGCGGCCAATCTTAATCCCCTAGCCTGCTCGATTGGTTGAACGCTTTTTAGTTTTGCTAATCTCTTGATTAGTTCAGCGTTATCGGCAATTAAGCTGTCATTTTGGTATAAGAGGTCATATTTTTCGTTGCCAGGCAGAGAAGTTGTTACATATCTTGCTTCCATAACAAGTTTTTTGAGACGTTTAAATTCAGCAGCAGCGATGTCGTTATTGTCAATCTTGTGAGGCCATTCGGTTGTAATTAGCAAGTCATTGTGCCAAGTGAGTGTTTGCCAAATTGTCTCTGTTACAAATGGAATAAATGGATGCGCAATCTTAAGGCAGGTATCGAGTACCCACGCTAACATTGTTGGATTATCCTGCGATTTGCTCGCTTCGATATACCAGTCGGCAACGCTATCCCAGATTGTGTGATAGACGGTGTCACTAGCTTCGGCAAATCGGTATGATTCAAGTTGGCGGTTGATATCGGCAATAGCTTTATTTAGTTCGTTAATTATCCAATGATCAGCCAAAGATTGTGGTTCAATTTCGCTGTATTTAAAGCCATCACCTAGTTTGTCTTCGACATATCTGGCAATATTCCAAAGTTTATTACAGAAATTTCGACCAGCTAACACCTTGTTTATGCTAAATGCTTGGTTTTGGCCAGCGCTTCGACTGGCAATAACACCAAGACGGAGAGCATCGGAGCCATATTTCGAAATTGTCTCCATTGGATTAATGACATTGCCCTTGCTTTTACTCATTTTTTTACCGGCTTCATCAAGAATTAGGCCATGAAGATAAACGTTTTTAAATGGAACTTTGTCGGTGACATAAAGTCCAAGCATAATCATGCGAGCTACCCATGCGTACAAGATATCTGCGCCAGTTTCCATCAAAGTGTTTGGATAAAACTTTGATAATTCAGTGCCATTAAGGTAATCAGTGGCAATAAATGGCAACTGACCACTACTAAACCAGGTATCAAAGGAATCTTCTTCGCGGCGATACTCCATACCATTAACTTTGATAAGTTTTTCATCAACACGTTCGTCATAAATCCAATCATCTGGATTGTTGACGTTTTGAAAGGCTGGAATTGGGATTCCCCACGGAATTTGACGACTTAGATTCCAATCTCGTAACTGATCAAAATATTTGATTAAATCATTTTTGCGACTAGCAGGAGTAAAGCTGATTTCGCCATCAAGAATAGCTTGTTTTGCTCTTTGAGCAAGTGGTTGGATTTTTAAGAACCATTGATCTTTGATAAGAGGTTGAATTTTAAGCCCGCTCTTGTAGTCATAACCAACGGTATGAACAATTGGCTGCTCGTCGCGAAGTAAATCTTCGGCTTGAAGTGCGGCCAAAGTGCGTTTTTGTGCAACATCAACATCTAGACCCAAAAACTGACTTGGTACGTTAATCATTCGGCCATCAAAATCAATAACTTGAATCTTTTCTAGGTTATGGCGCTGGCCCATTTCAAAATCGCTTGGATCGTGAGCTGGGGTTATCTTAACTACGCCCGTACCATAACTTTGGTCAACAGTGTCGTCGGCAATAATTGGTATTTCTCTATCTGTTAATGGTAATAACACACGCGTGCCAATTAAATGTTTGTAGCGTTTATCGTCTGGATGGACTGCAACAGCTGTATCGCCGAATATTGTTTCTGGACGAGTTGTAGCGACAACAATCTCCCCTATCTTGTCGTAGGTTGGATATGCAATATACCAAAGTGAACCTTTTTCTTCTTGGTATTTAACTTCGATATCAGCGTAACTTGTTTGGTATTTAGTACTAAAATTTACAATTCTTTCGCCACGATAAATTAGGCCTTCATTCCAGAGGCGTCTAAAGGTGTCATAAACGGTTCTAACTACCTTTTTATCGAGTGTAAAAACAAGGTGATCCCAACTAGCACTAATTCCTAAAGCGCGTAATTGAAGTTCCATATTGCCGCGTTGTTGCTCAACAAAGTTCCAAACTTGGCTATAAAGTTGTTCGCGAGAAAAATCAAAGCGACTCTTCCCCTCTTTTTCGAGTACTTTTTCATAGACAACCCAAGTTTCAAAGCCAGCATGATCGGCGCCAGGAATATAGGCGACATCTCGGCCGCGCATGCGATAATATCTGGAAAGTATATCTTGAACGGTAAAGGTTAAAGCATGTCCAAGGTGCAAATTTCCGTTCGCGTTAGGTGGTGGCATGACAATACTAAATGGCTCACCTTTTCCACTTGGATTAAAGGCGCCACTTTTTTCCCACATCGCATATATATTTGGCTCGTACTGATTAGGTTCGTAAGTTTTTGCTAGTTTCATATCTATTATTTGAAGCCTTGGATTTTTTTATTCACGTGAAAAGCATAACTAGTATCAGAGTTTTCTTGCGAAAACCTATAAACACCTCGTTTTTTCACGTGTTTATTTTCACTTATTATTATATCACATATGCGAACGGCTATATATAGCAACACCTTAGTGTAAAAAACAGTGTATAATTAGGATATGAAAATGCTACGACGTTGTCAGGATAAACAGGAATGGGACGACTATATTTTAGAGAATGGGGGACACCCATTACAGTTGTGGGGCTGGGGAGATTTAAAATCGATTCATAATTGGACGGCTAACCGATTATTTTTGGTTGACGAAGAGGGGATGATCTATGGCGCTGCGCAAGTGTTGGTTAGACATCTGCCGTTTCCTTTTAAGTCACTGTCATATATTCCACGTGGGCCAGTTGTGGACGAGGCTAACAGGTTAGAAATATTAGAACTACTGGCTGATTATGTTAAGGAAAACTACCATTCGATATCATTAACAATTGAGCCTGACAATGTCGAATATGATGTCTTACAAGATTGGAAAAAAGCAAAAAATCGCATTTTACCATCTGAAACGATCATTTTGGATATTACTAAAAATGAATCTGAATTATTGGCTGATATGGCAAAAAAGACGCGACAATATATTCGTAAATCTTCTGCGGAAAAAGTAAAAATTAAGAGAGTAAAAACTCGTGAAGACCTTGAAAAATGTTTAGAGATCTATCATGAAACTAATCGTCGAGCAAAATTTAATATTCATAGTGATGAATATTATTTTGATGCATTCAACAATCTTGGCGATTATGCACAGGTTTTTGCGGTATATTCCGAAGATCAACCGATTGCATTCTTGTGGTTAGCGATTAGTGAAAAAACAGCTTACGAACTTTATGGTGGGGTTAATCAATTAGGCCAGGATTTACGTGTTAATTATGCTTTAAAGTGGCATGCAATTTTGAAGTGTAAGGAGTGGGGACTTAGTCGATACGATTTTGGTGGTTTGATTGATGGGGGAGTGTCAACCTTTAAATTAGGCTGGACGAGTGAAAAAACGCAACTTGCGGGTACTTTTGATAAGCCATTGTCGCCACTCTATGGACTTTGGAGCAATGTTTTGCCTGGCGCAAAGAGGATAGTGCAAAAAATCCAAGCTATTTTTAAGAAATAAATTTGTTAGCCGGGTCCTGCCGCTCGGTCCGCCCTGCCTCGCGTCACCCGGAATAGCTTATTTTATCATCGATAAACTTGGAATTACATCCAAATTATATGGGTCAGCCGGTTGATTTTTTATTGACTGGTAGTAACCAAGCGTGGCAATCATGACGGCATTGTCGGTACAGAGGTTAATTGGTGGATATTCTATATCAATAGGTAGGGAGTTTGCTAACATGCGACGTAATTCTTGGTTGGCTGCAACGCCACCAGCAACAACTACAGATTTAGGCAAATAATCGCTATAAGCTTTGACAGTTTTTTCAACTATGGTTTCAATTGCTACTTGTTGGAAGCTGGCGGCAAAGTTTGCCCTTTGTGCGTCATTTAGACGTTCTGCAAGGCCAGAGGATGGAAAAGTAAAGTCAACGCCTACTTCACGTTGAACTGCTCGTAAAACGGCTGTTTTGAGTCCAGAAAAACTATAATCATATTTTCCAGAAAGTTTCGCCTTTGGCAATAAATAGGCATGCGGATCGCCATTTTTAGCTGCTTCGGCAATTGATGGGCCACCAGGGTAGGGAAGTCCTAGGATTTTTGCGACTTTATCAAACGCTTCACCAATTGAATCATCCTGAGTTTGGCCAATTAATTCATAATTTCCATGGTCATTAAATAGCACTAATTGACTATGGCCACCACTGACAATCAGCGCTAGCATTGGGAATTCTGGAATTTGTTTATTTAAAAAGTTTGCGTAAACATGAGCTTCGACATGATGAATAGGGAAGAGCGGTTTGTTTTTCAAGATGGCTAGCGTTCGTGCTGCTAAATTGCCAATTAGTAAAGAACCAATTAGGCCTGGCGCATATGTTACGGCGATGGCATCAATATCATCCCAAGACAAATTGGCGTCAGATAACGCTTGATTTATGACAGGATTGATTACCTCTATATGACTTCTGGCGGCAACTTCTGGAACAACGCCACCATAGATTTTATGGATATCGATTTGAGTATTTATAACGTTACTTAAAATTATACGTCCATCTTCAACGATGGCCGCGGCGGTTTCATCACAACTACTTTCAATTCCAAGTATTTTCATCTGTTATATTCTATCACATTGTTAGCAGTCTAGAATTTTCTTCTAAAATTTTTAAAAGGATTCTTTTTAATTTGAGCAAGAATTACTGGGCCAATCTCTTTGGCAATGTTTTGAGCCGACTGGAAAAATCCTCTTGCGCGATCAATATATAGTTTTGGCTCATTAGATAAGTAATAGTCTATTTCATCGTTATTTAATTCATTTGTAAAGATATAAATTGTATTTAGAATATTATTTTCTAATTCAGTTACCCAACCAGGCTGATTTTTCTGTGTTGGCTTTTCTTCGCTTCTTTTTTGTCGATCGTGTTTAATTTTGAGTGTCGCAGTTACGGACCAGGCAATTGTCTGTTCTGGGCGCATTTCTAAGGCGACAGCTTTTGAGCCTGGCCATGGTTTTTTGTTAGGATTTAGTAATACTTTACCGTCTTTGTCGATTACAAAAAATTCGTAATTAACGCCCGAAATATCGACTGAATTTGTAATTCTAGCTTCAATTTGGTCGGCTAATTGGTAAAAACCTTGTCGCCTTAGACCCTGCGAGAACATAAAACTCTCAACTGGCCAAGAAACCCAACTACCGTGATAATCTTGGAAACTTCGGTCATAAATGTATCTTTTTGAACGGCATCTGATACCGGCATCGGTAAGAAATTCTGGTGAAAATAGCCGCTGAATAATACCAGTAAGATATTTTTCGCGTAAATCCTCGTTAAGTTTGTCGAAAAAGTTTGTATTTAACATCCAAGCAGCGTTTGATTGAATGGTTTTAAGTTGTTTAAAGTGTCCGCGCTTACTTTTATCCATGCCATAGGCAAAATATTGGTGTTCTGGCATCCAAAGGTTTTTGATGGTTGCTTCGCGCACTTTGTCGGCTAATGCTTGCCATTGTTGAATTGTACCTTTGTCGACGGCACTACCTGTTAACTCACAGGCAAGATCTAGGGCATAGGCAACTAAAACTTGAATATCTAAAATAACCATTTCGTCGGCAATGTTTGGCAAATGGCTATTTTCGTCACGATATGAGCTTGGGCTATCTCGCCAATATCTAAATTGATTACCAGGCAGATTAAACTCTTTGATTTTGATTAAGCCATCTTCTTCGTCGATAATACTGGCAATAAATTCAGCTGCTTTGATCACACAACCTAGAATTGTATCTTTCTCGCCGTTTTTTCTTTTAATGGTTTGACTTAGAATTTTAGGATTTTTTTGAGCATAATTATAGACAGTTTTGATATATAGGGGAGTGGTATCACTTGAAAAATAATTTGTGTAACTTTTCCAGCCATTTCGCCATAATATTTTTGATGCCAAGCTTAGCCCAAATTTCGAGACTCTGCCAAGACTTGTTGAATTATAGATATCGCGATATTCAGTGTGAATTCGTCCAGGTTTTTCGCCAGATTTACGGTTGTACTCAACACCCTGAAGGCTAGAAAGAATAACAATTACTTCTTCAGTAATTTCGGGATA
>CAZTKH010000008.1:0-17266 GCA_964613925.1 uncultured Saccharimonas sp. (SeqCode) | reverse complement strand
CTATGCTACTGCCCTTGGGTGTAAAAACTCAACTCATTAATTGTAGGTAGTGGCAAACCATTCCAGGCTTTATGCATTTGTCCGTCATCACTCGTAGCGATAATTGTCGGAAACTCTACAATACTATAAATTTCACAGAGTTGAGCACCTTCTATTGAGTCTGGATTAACAACCTCAAGTTGATGGCCGGTTTGATATTCAAAATCTCTCAAAAACTCAACAACAGTCCTAGCATTTTCAGTATTTTCTCTATAAAAAATCCTTACAATCATATCAAATTACTTTTTTTCGATATTTTGTCGTTGTTGCTCAAGAATCCTAACAAAATCATCAAGAGTTTTAAATTCATGGTAAACACTTGCAAATCGAATATATGCAACCTCGTTACGCTTCGCCAATTGATCAAGTACGGCATCACCAATTTGTTTTGAAGTAATTTCATTTTCACCAATCGCATACAAAGCGTCCTCAACATCGGAAATAATTTCTTCGACTTCAACTTCGGAGGCAAAAAACTTACCAACCGAACGCTTAATTGCAATCGTTAATTTATCTCTGTCAAAAAGTTCACGATCACCATTTTTTTTAATTACCGCCAAGTTTGGTCGTTCAACACGTTCATAGGTGGTAAATCGCTTTCCATCCGGCGATTCGCGACGACGACGAATCGTAACTCCATCGCTAACTTCGCGCGATTCAATTACTCTACTTTCACCGATTTTATACTTTACCATGCAACAAATTAATCCTTTTTATATTTTTTTCGACGACGTAAAAATGCTGGCAATTCAGATTCTTCATCATCTTCTGGTTGATTCCAAATGTCATGATTATTTTCTTCTGCAAACATAGAGCCGCTGTCGTTAGTATGATCTAGGTCTAAATTAATATTATCGACGGTTTCATTAGTAAGAACCGAATTTATAGCCTCAGTTCTTGTATCCTCTACTTCACTTTCTTGTTGATGAAAATAGGCCGAATCAAAGCCCGTTGCAATAACCGTAATAATCAATTCGTCTTCAAGTTCAGCCTTAAGAGTCGCACCAAAAATAATATTTGCATCTGGAGAAACTGCACTGGTAATAATTTCGGCAGCTTCTTGAATTTCACTCATACTCATATCGTAACCACCAGTGACGTTAAACAAGACGCCCTTAGCACCATCAATAGATACCTCGATAAGTGGCGATTCAATAGCCTGCTGCGCAGCCTGAACGGCACGATTATCACCACTAGCACGCCCAATACCCATCAAAGCGGAACCAGCATTACTCATAATTGCCTTAACGTCAGCAAAGTCCAAGTTAATCAAACCGTGTTCAGTAATAAGCTCAGAGATGCCCTGAACGCCTTGACGAAGCACATCGTCGGCAATTTTAAAGGTTTCGAGCAACGGAGTGCGCCTATCAATTGTCTGCAATAATCGATCATTTGGAATCGTGATTAAAGTATCAACGGCGCGGCCAAGTTTATTTATTGCCCACTCGGCATTTTTGCGACGTTTTTCGCCTTCGAAGCTAAATGGTTTTGTAGCAACACCAACTACTAAAATGCCAAGTTCTCTGGCAACCTCTGCAACGATATAGCCAGCACCACTTCCAGTACCACCGCCGGCACCGATTGTAACGAAAACCATATCTGCACCAACTAAAGCTTCACGAATTTCATCACGAGATTCATTAGCAGCCGCTTCGCCAACCGAAGGATCAGCACCCGCACCAAGACCATTAGTAGTTGATTTACCAAGATGAATTTTTACATCAGCCCTACTATTATGCAGTGCTTGAGCATCAGTATTCATCGCAATAAATTCAACGCCGCTTAATCCAGCGTCTTTCATTCGATTAATTGCCGAGCCACCGCCACCGCCGACGCCGACTACTTTAATACTAGCAAAGGTTTGTATGTCGCTTGGTTTTACTTCAGGCATATTTTATTATCTCCAATTCGTATTCATACTATAGTATATCAATTCACTCTCAAAAACACTACGCTTTAAATTTATTCAACAACTTAGTGATAGGATTTGAGAAATTCAAGTCTGTTTTTTTCTTCTTGCCTTTTTCTTTTACTCCATAAGTCACTATACTTTCAGCATCAACCAACATAAGGCCAATTGCAGTTGCGAATTGAGGTTTGTCTAGGTCATCCGCAACACCTTTATAGCCGGCCGGTTTACCAACTCGAGCAGCCAAACCAAGGGCAGTTTTTGCATAATCAGCGATATTTTTCATCTGAGCAGTACCACCAGTAAGTACGACACCGCTTGGTAAACGGCCATTTTTGCCGGCTTTTTTAATCTCATTACCAATAGATTCAAACAGTTCTTCAAGTCTTGCTTCAACAATTTCATCAATCTCGGATATATCAAAAGAATAAATTTCATCATTATGTTTAACGCTAACCCCAGATGACTCTTGTCGATTAACAGCCGAGGCGTGCTGAAGTTTTACTATTTCGGCAATTTCCGGATCGGTTTTTAGACCAATTGCAAGATCGTTTGTAATATTTACTCCGCCAACCGGAATTACACCGACATATTGCAAATCACCTTCTTCATAGATAGCAACATTTGTAGTTGCGCTGCCGATATCAACTAATACAACGCCATTTTCAATTTGATTTTCAGTTAGCACCGCTTTTGCCGCCGCCACACCCGAAACAACAATCGAGTGAGATGCAACTTTTGCTAATTCAGTTGCTTTTTGTAGATTTACAAAATGAGGAGCTAAGGCCGAAATCACATTTGCATCAATCTCAAGACGAGTTCCAGTCATGCCAAGTGGGTTTTTAATATTATCTTGACCATCTAATTTATAAGAATGAGGAACAATTTGAAGAATTTCACGATTTGCAGGAACTTTACCAGAAGTTGCCATATCTTCAACACGAATCAGATCATCGCTATTTACTTCATGATCTGAAGCGCCGACAGCAATCATGCCATCCGTATGCGTACTTAAAATATGCGAACCATTGATACTTATTGAAGCAGCCTCAACTTGATAACCGCTCATTCGCTCGGCCTCGCCGAGAGCCTCGTCAATAGCTCTAGCTGGACCAGCTAAATTCACCACCATACCTTTACGCATACCATTATTTTGGGCGGAGCCAACACCCACGATTGTCGGTACATTCGTCGCTGAGTCAATTTGTGCGATTACACAACGAACCGTACTTGTACCGATGTCTATACCGACAGCATGTCGAGAGTTTTCTTGCATATTAAAATTATATCGCTTATGCGAGTTTTTGCCTAGCATAAATCGAGAGTTACTATTCTGCCTTCGGGTCCTGCCGCTCTGTCCGCTCCTAGCCATCATAAAGATGGATTACCATTTTATGCCTGGGGCCGGCCCCGCTTCGCGTCACACGTGCTATGTGCTTAAACGATTTAAAGCTTCGTTAAAATTTCAGCACCGTTTTCAGTAATCAACACAGTGTGTTCAAAATGCGCCGCCAAACTGCCGTCACGAGTCTTAATTGTCCATCCATCAGCTTCTTCAGACTTAATATCTTCCCCGCCAAGAGTAGCCATTGGCTCAATTGCAATAGTATCGCCCGGCTCTAATAGAACGCCAGTTCCTTTGCGCCCATAGTTTGGCACTTCTGGAGCTTGCTGCATTTTATGGCCTATACCGTGACCAACTAAATCACGAATCACGCCTAGCTTACCCTCTTTTAAAACTTTTTCTACAGCTTCACCGATATCCCCAATCCGCACAGGCCCTTTTATAGCATCAATTCCAGCATAAAGGCTACGTTCGGTATAATTAAGCAGATGTTTTTTAGCGCCTTTTGGATCTTCACCAATTACCATCGTAAAGGCACTATCTGTTTTCATACCTTTATAAGTAATAACCAGATCAAAGCTAACTACGTCACCTTTTTCAAACCTATAATCATTTGGTACACTGTGGACAATTTCATCATTTACAGATATGCAAATAGCGCTAGGAAAATCGACTTCCGGTGTTTTATAAGTAGCAATTGCGCCATATTTTTTTATTTCTCTCTCAACAAAAGCATCAGCTTCAATTTCACTCATGCCAACTTTTACATAATTTTTTAGATTATTTAAAATAGTCGCAAGAATTTTACCGCCTTCACGCATTGCATTTATTTCGGCTTCTGTTTTTAAACTAGCTTGCATTCTATCAAAACCTCTTTTATTCGTTTATATATATCCTCAATTGAGCCAATACCATCAATAGTCTTTATAGTGATTTCTTGAGATGATAAATATGCCAAAATCGGGTCAACACTCTGATGATAAATATCCAATCGTCTTTTTATTGATTCAGCCGTGTCATCAATTCTTCCACGCAACTGCATTCTTTTTAAAGACTCCTCGATATTCACGTCCAGACTAATCACAAGATCAATTTTTATATTTTTCTGATTACAAAAATTCACCAGCCAACACGCTTGATCGACATCTCGTGGATAGCCATCAATAATTAATTTATGATAATCTGCTTCAGATAATAAGACCTCACCAAGTATTTGATTGGTCTTTTCATTGGAAACCAATTCGCCTTTTTTCATCAACTCATGAACTTCCCAATCAGTTGTATTCCGCAAAAGCTGACCCATAGAAAACCATTTAAACTGATCGTTCTCTACTAAAATTTGTGCTTGAGTACTTTTTCCAGATCCGGCAGGACCAAAAAATATTATCATAGCCTCTCCTATTTTATTATGAGATAAGTTTTTCTTTGACTAATTTTGCAACAACAGAACCATCTGCTGAATTGCCCAGTTCTTTTTTAACAGCACCAATAACTTGACCCATCGCACTCGTGCCAGAAACGCCCATATCAGCAACAATCCGTTCAATACATTGTTTAATTTCCGCCTCAGATAATTGTTGTGGCAAATATTTTTCAAATATTTTTGCTTCACTACGTTCGTCATTAGCAAGCTCAATACGGCCAGCTGATTCATAAATACCGGCAGACTCGTTGCGTTTTTTTACTTCACGAACAAT
Organism: uncultured Saccharimonas sp. (SeqCode); assembly: GCA_964613925.1. Taxonomy (GTDB): domain Bacteria; phylum Patescibacteriota; class Saccharimonadia; order Saccharimonadales; family Saccharimonadaceae; genus UBA1547. The sequence continues at coordinate 12,276 of CAZTKH010000008.1, read as the reverse complement.
TAACTGCTCAATTGTCGAATCGTCTAATCCAGTATCTCTTTTTCCAGAAGATACCTCTTCATTTAGTATTGTTGCTTTTAGACCTCTAAGGGCTTGAACACAAAAACGATCGCCGCCTAACATGGCGGCTTTTAAATCGTTATCTATAGTCTCATTTAGAGACACTTTAGCGAAGCCCTAACCTAGTTTTGTCTAGCTTATCAGCTTTACGAGCCTTGCGAATAATCGCTTTAGCGCGCCTTTCTGGTTTTGATATTGGCTTTTCAAATCGCATTTTACCTTTGGCAATCATCAAGACACCATTCTGTAAAATTTTACGATTAAATCTACGAATCAAATTTTCGTTTGATTCTCTTTCGTCTTTTCTAATAACTTGTACCATATAGTTGTTATTTTAACAGAGATGTTTATTATATGCAATAAAAAGCTACTAATTTGTTTTTTTCAAAAACAATAATCGCCCCTCAACTGACGAAGTTCCATTCCATTCATTTAATTCCACTTCATATCTAACCGAAACCATATCACCAATTTTTACAAAATAACTTTCCGGCGCATTAAATGCCAAAAAATTCATCTGGCAACCCTGATTGTCCCGTAGCAATAATTTTATATGCTGATTATTGGCGCCCATAATGCGAACATCTTTCACGACTAGTTCGTCGGTTTGCAAAACTGGTTTTAAATTACCATTCCCAAATGGCTCTAATTGATTAATTTGTTCAACAAGCTGTTTATTTATTTCACTCAAAAATGCCGTCGCATCGACAGTTGGCAACAACAACTCCTCTTGGCTAGAAAGATTTAAATTCTTATAAAAATTATTAATAGCTTTTCTAAATTCGGGAATTGTTTTTGAATTCAAAGTAACACCGGCTGCCATTGCATGGCCACCGCCACTGATAATTAACTCGCGACAACTATCAATTGCCTCGGACATTTTAAAGTCACCAAAACTTCTCGCGGACCCCTTGGCAATATCATCTATCTCGTGAATTACTATGGCTGGTTTATGATATTTTTCGACTAGCTTAGATGCGACAATGCCCACAATACCATGATTCCAATTTTTATCACTAACAACGATTACAAAATCGTTTTCCATTTTTTCAGCTTGTAGAGATGCTTCTTTAAAAATTTTATCTTGATCAGATCGTCTACGACTGTTTAATTCATCAAGATAATGTGCATATGAGTAACCGTCCTGCAAAGATTCACTCATAAGCAATTTGAGAGAATGTTGCGCTGTCTCCAGTCGACCAGAAGCATTCATTCTAGGCCCCATAGCAAAACCAATCGAGCGAGTATTTAGCTTTTTGGGATCAACACCAGCCACCTCCATAAGAGCGCGCAGTCCAAGATGACTAGTTTTTTCCAAAACCTTTAAACCCCAATAAACATACGATCGATTTTCCTGAATTAAAGGAACAATATCACATACAGTGCCAAGCGCAACCAAATCGAGTAGCCATTTTTCTTGTCCAAATGGCAATCCTGAATATATTGAAGAGTCGGATAAACTATTAAGTCTAGCTTGTAATGCTTGAACTAGTTTAAAAGCAACCCCCACCCCAGCCAATTCACAAAATGGATAGTCGTGATCTTTTCGTCTTGGATTGACGACAGCAATAGCGTTAGGTTGCTCAGGTAAAACTTCATGATGATCAGTTACAATAACGTCAATACCGAGCTCGTTAGCTCTATCAATCTCAGCCCTGCTCCGACTACCACAGTCAACTGTTACGATTAGTTCAGTTTTATCGTCACGAATGTTTTCGATAGCGGGGATAGTTAATCCATAGCCCTCATCAAAGCGACTGGGAATATAGGTTGCTAAATTTTGAAAGCCAAACGATTTTAAAGCCTGATATAGCACAGTTGTCGCTGTCAATCCATCGATATCATAGTCACCATAAATCGTAATTTTTTGTTGTTTTTTATGTGCCAACAATAATCGATCTACTGCCTTAGCCATGTCCGGCAATAAAAACGGATCATACTTAGAATTTAAATATTCTGGCAAAAAAAATTCCTGCCTTTCGGCATCGGTGATGCCTCTTGAAGCAAGAATTCTATCAAACAATAACATTTTTAAAATTCAGATGAAGAACGTTTTGGTCGACCAGATTGCTGTTGTGACTTAATAACAATACTTTGTAGTTCTTTAAAGATTGGAAATTGCTTATTTGTTCCATATATTTTGGTATTTCCCTGTTTTTCACTCAACAAAAAACCAATTTTTTCAAGTCGCTTAAGCTCTCTTTGAATATTTCCCGGGTCTTCTTTGATTAATTTTGCAAGGCCGCGGACATGAGTACGAAAATCAGGATATTTTGCATACACCACAACAATCTTGCGTCGCACACGGGATGTAATAAAAACATCTAACATTCGGTCATCGTCTCCCAATTTTCATTATTTGTATATTATCGTAGCACAATATCACAACATGTTGCAATAAAACACGATATTAGTGCCAATTTAAGATAATCTCATTAATTTTTTTAATTGTTTCTTCATGAGACGGCACGATGTTTTTTTCATAATAATGATCAGTCCCTAAGAAGTTTGATTTTACATCAAGGATATGAAGCTCGTCAGCCAAAACGTGAAGCTTGTCGACCGCTTGAACAGTGGCTACCGGAACAGCTGCAACTAGTCGCTTTAATCTTATAGGTTTTAAGAAATCAGCCGCCACATCAACTGACGAGCCGCCATTTAATCCATCGGAAACTAAGATAACGACCCTATCTCGCAATAAATCAGGATCAATTAAACCGCCGTCACCAACTAAACGGTTGATTTTTTCAAATGCCTCTCTCTTCTTTTCTTCAAGATAACCGTAATACTCGCTTTGATATTCCTCTATTTCTCCAGATGAAAACGAGGCGTTGTACGTAAAATCGCCAGTCTGAGATACGGCCCCAAAAGACACACCTTCGCCAGGAACTTCAATTTTTTCAACAATTAATAGATTTAGTACGCAATGAAGCGCCTTTGCAATCTGTTCACCAACCACAACACCACCGTCGCTCAAAGCTAACACCGCGCAATTTTCGTAACGATATTTCTCAACTAATTCATTAGCTAAAATCTGGCCAGCGGTTTCACGATCCTCAAAATACATATGCTTATTCTATCAGCAATACAATAAAATATGCAAAGTATAACAAGATTATTCAAGTCGCGTTATACTATTAAATATGCACTACTACGAGGTGGCGCCAAACAAAATAATCAGACAAGATAGTAATACATTTACCTACTCGTCCGATCAAAAATTACAATTAGGGCAAATTGTATCTGTTGAGGTTGGCAAAAAACAAGTCACTGGTGTTGTTATAAAACAAACCAAAAAGCCAATATACAATACAAAGCCGATTAAAAACGTCATTGAAAATAATCCTCTACCTATTCAATTGGTTAAATTAGCATTATGGATGTCCGAATATTACATATCGCCGCTAGCAACAACTCTTCAGTCTTTTTTACCAAGTGGTATCTTAAAAAAGCGTAAAGATAAAACTATTAAGCCAAAAGCACCACAAAGAAATCGAACAAATATTTTGTTCAATAATGACCAAACTAACGTTAAAGACACATTGGACAAAGGTCAAGCAGGAACCTACCTACTACACGGCGTAACTGGCTCAGGAAAAACCGAAATATATATTGATGTTGCAAAAAAATGTATCGCATCTAATAAATCTGCCATCATTCTTGTGCCGGAAATATCGCTAACATCACAACTCATTGCTGAGTTTTCTAATCATTTTGACAACATCATTGCAACTCACTCAAAAATGACCGAATCAGAGAGGCATAAAATATGGTTAACAGCCCTCAATAGTAGCGATCCCATGGTAATCATCGGCCCAAGATCGGCATTATTTTTACCAATCTCTTCAGTCGGAGTCATCGTAATTGACGAATGCCATGACTCAAGCTATAAACAAGAAAAATCACCAAAATATTCAGCCCTCAGATTAGCAACCATGCTTGGGAGATTTCATGATGCACAGGTTATTTTTGGAAGCGCAACACCAAGCATTATTGACTATTACTTAGCAAATAGTTCTGAAAAACCAATCTTAAAACTTGACAAGGTAGCACGTCAGGACAACTGCCCGCCAGATATTCATACCATCGACATGACAAAGCGTGAAAATTTTAAAAAACATCGTTTTTTATCAGATTTAATGCTTCATAATATTGAAAAATCATTAAAAAATAATCAACAAGCCTTAATTTTTCACAATCGCAGAGGCTCAACCAACTTAACAATGTGCAAAAAATGTGGCTGGACAGCAGATTGTCCAAATTGTTTTGTGCCAATGTCTTTACATATAGATAAAAGCATTCTGCAATGCCATATATGCGGTCAAAAACAAGTCATACCAAAATCATGTCCGACTTGTCACAACATTGAAATTATCCACAAAGGAATAGGCACAAAACTAATCGAATCAGAGCTAAAAAAACTATTCCCAAAAGCCAATATCGCCCGCTTCGATGCCGACAATAAAGCAGATGAAACAGTCCAAACCAGGTATAACGAAATTTATAACGGCAGTATTAATATCATCATAGGAACTCAAATAATCGCAAAGGGGCTAGACTTGCCACACTTAGGTATGGTGGGAATCGTCCAAGCAGATATTGGACTGGCTATCCCCGATTACAATTCAGAAGAAAAAATTTTCCAACTAGTTTCGCAAGTTATTGGTCGCGTTGGCCGTAATAACAATAAGACTAGCGTGGTCGTCCAAACATATCAAATTAATAATAAAAATATTTTGTACGGACTAAAACAAGACTATCAATCATTTTATAATGACACCATTGAAAAAAGGCGCCAAACAAACTTTCCACCGTTTTCCTATCTATTAAAAGTTAGCTGTTCTTATAAAACAGAATCGGATGCCGTAAAAAACATTAAAAAATTTTACACTGATATAAAAAAGAATGCCAATAACAATGTCACTATTCTTGGACCATCACCAGCTTTTTATGAAAGAAAAAATAACAAATATAACTGGCAAATTATTATCAAAAGTCCAAAACGTGAGCATCTCATAGAGATTACAAAATTAATTCCAAAAAATAACTTTCAATTTGATATAGATCCGGCTAGCCTACTCTAGTGAGCACTGGTATAATAAACACAATGAGCAAAAACAATATAATTAGCCTACCAGATATAAGACTGCGACAAAAATCTTCTCGGATACATGTTGTGACTGACGAAACTAATAAATTAGTTGATATATTAACTGCGACCGCTCTTGATTGGGAAGATTCAAGGCCTCATGAAATTAGCGCTGCTATTTCTGCAGTTCAAATTGGTGAGATGCAAAAATTAATTATTGTTCGAAGTGATTTTGACGATAAAACAAATCGTGAATTTACCCCACTAATAAATCCAGAAATCATAAAATACGAAGGTAAAATTGTTGAAGATTATGAAGGATGCCTAAGCGTTCCAGATGTTTACGGAAGAGTCCCCCGCTATGATAAAATTCGCATAAAAGCTATGGATATCGCTGGCAACCAAGTTAAATTTAAAGCTGATGGTTTTTTGGCTAGAATACTCCAACACGAGATAGACCACACTAACGGAATCGTTTTTATTGATCATATTCGCGACAAAAAAGATGCGTTTTTTAAACTAGACGAGAAAGGCGAGCTACAACCACTTGATTATGAAAAATTCATCAACAACAGTCGTATTCTTTGGTAGTGGACCGGTTGCAGCCGAGTCGTTGGATTTTTTGGCACAACATTTTCGAATCGAAGCTGTTATTACTAAAGCCCGCGCACCACATCACAAACATGACGCCCCTGTTGAAAAACTCGTAAGCAAGCTAGGTTTGCCGATTTTTTTTGCAAATACAAAACAAGAACTTGATAATTTAATTTTTAAAAACAAATTCACAAGCCCGATTGGCATAGTTGTTGATTACGGAGTTATCATTTCTAGTCAAGTAATAAACTACTTTAACTTCGGCATCGTGAATAGTCACTTCAGTATATTACCTGAGTTTCGCGGGGCGGACCCAATTACATTTTCACTACTAAGCGGTCAAAAAACAACCGGTGTTAGCCTCATGGTAATTGACCAAAATTTAGATACGGGTAATTTAATTATTCAAAAAGAAATTCAAATCGAAAAAGATGAAACAAACCCTAGTTTAACAAAAAAATTAATTAATTTAAGCAACAATCTACTATTAAAATATATTCCAAAATATCTAAACAACGAAATAACCCTATTCGAACAACCAAATCAAGAACAAGCAACTTATTCGCAAAAAATATCTAAACAAGATGATGGATATATCAATGAAAAGTTATCAGCAGAACAAAACGAAAGGCGCATTAGAGCTTTTCTTGAATGGCCTGGCAGTCGAATAACTTATGGCGAGAAGAATCTCATTATAAAAAAAGCACATGTAGCCAATGAACCATGCACAAAACTTGATGTTTTATGCAATGACAATAAATATCTCGTTATTGACGAACTCATCGCCCCAAGCGGCAAAAAAATGACAGCCACAGCGTTTTTAAATGGCAACGCTTAGATAATTAATTATCTAGTTTAATTTTTACCAAGAATTTTATCTCTATTATCAAAAATTTCTTTTTTGATTTCTTCTAAGACCTGGGCAACTATATTACGATAGTCAGACCGATTTAGCTCAAGCCATTTTGATGCCGTATATTCGGACAAAAGATTAATATCATCTTGAGCAAGTTTATTTGATGTTTGCAAGCGAACAAATAAAGGATCTTCTAAATATTGTGGCACATTTGACCCAAGCCAACCCTTAATTAATTCATATTTCCGATCAATAATACCTTCAAATTCCTGTAATTGTTCATCACTCAGGCCCTCAGAGAGTCTTGTGCCGACACGAACCTCTAACTCTTCGTAAATATGTTGCAAAAATGGTCTTTTTTGCTCAGCTGGCAAATCATGCAAGCCCATTTCATCTAAAAATTTTTCATCTAACTGAAACATATGCCTATCCCCTTTTATTTCAATACTTCTTTATTTTAGACTACGCCTAACTAGCTCACGAGTAAATAGTTCTAATGTATCGCCAATCTCTAAAGTAAATCTTTTTGGTGTATGTAAGCTTAATCCACACATTTCACCAGCAAAGACTTCTTTTGCTTCTTGTTGTTGTCTTTTTACGCTTATTATTGTTACTTCGGCAATTTGTTCTTTGGCGCGTATTACTTTTGCCGTAGCGCCTGGAACAATTTTCCCACTTTTAACTTCACCGCCTGCAATTATTTCGTCCCGTTCAGTTCTGAATATGCCTTTAATTTCTAGCTTACCGATTTCAGTATCAACAATTTCTGGAGCCAATAAAGTTTCCATAGACAAACGCGCGTCTTCAATTAACTGATAGATTATATTAAATACCCTAACTTGTATGCCTTCGCGCCCAGCTAGCTGCTTTACGGCAGTCGGTATCATGACATTAAAGCCATAGATAATTGTATCTTTGTCAGAAGCTAGGCGAATATCATTTTCAGTGATATTACCAACACCACTACCAATAATGTGCAAACTTACCTCACCAAGGCCGTCAATCAACTTAAGGCTATCAATAACTGATATCAAAGAGCCTTGAACGTCGGCCTTAACAATCACATTATAATCCTTAGTGTCAGCCTGCTGTTTCATCATATTTAACAAATCAGAACCGGTAATATTTGTACTAGCGGCATTTTTTTCTCTTTCGATACGGGCAGACACAGCTTGACTGCGAGCATCTTTTTCATTTTTAACGGCCACAAAACTATTACCAAATTCCGGCAATTCTTTGAAACCAGTTACGATAACCGGCGTTGATGGACCAGCCTCTTTTATTGGTTTTCCCATAAAATTTGATAAAGTACGAATTTTTGCATATGTCGTACCTGCAACCAAGAAGTGCCCAGGTCTCAACATACCATGCTCAACCAACAAACTTACAACCGAACCCTTACCAGTTTCCATATGAGATTCAATCACAAGACCCTCAGCTGGAACATTAATGTCAGCCTTAAGCTCTTCTAAATCGGCGACCAGAAGGACCATATCAAGTAATTTATCAATATTTTGACCAGTTTTGGCACTAACTTCTACCATAACAACATCACCGCCCCACTCTTCAGGGTTAAGTCCATGCTCGGTTGCAAGCTGCGCTTTCACTCGAGCTGAGTCAGCCGTGTCTTTGTCAATTTTATTTATAGCAACAACAATTTTAGCATTCGCGCTACGAGCAAAGCGAATAGCTTCAACTGTTTGTGGCTTAACACCATCATCGGCGGCAACAACAATAATAACTACGTCAGTCAAAGCAGCACCATGCTGCCTTAACGCGGCAAAAGCCTCATGCCCAGGCGTATCGAGTAATGTAATCACACGGCCAGCGTGGGTGGTTTGATAGGCGCTAATGCTCTGTGTAATACCACCAGCTTCACCTTGAGCAACTTTCATTTTCAATATTGCATCGAGCAAGCTTGTTTTGCCATGATCAACATGCCCCATCATCGCTACAATTGGTGATCGAACAACCGCCTTATCAGAAAGGCTGTGCGTTTTATGACCCAAAAGACTCACTGCTGCCTTTTTTTGAAGCTCAACGTCCGTTAGACCAAGTTCTTCAATAATTATAGTAGCCGTTTCAAAATCAATCCTTTGATTGATTGTTGCGGCAATACCATTTTTAAATAATTCACCAATCAAACTCGTAACGGGTAGATTTAGCTTTTCAGCAAGTTCTCCTACAGTAATTGAGTCGGCAATAACAATAATTTTCTCAGCCATACTATAAGCTCCTTTTCCTAACCGTTACGGTTCTTGTTTACAATTATTTTTTAGATGTTTTTGCTTTTTTGCTAAGACTCAAAGAAATCTTGCGACTTTCTTTTTCTACAGCCAAAACAATGAATTCTTTTCGCTCGTTTAGAGTAAATACTTTTTCTGGATCAACATCATCACCGCCGCCCAATTCACTAACGTGAACCAAAGCTTCTACGGCTGGGCTAATTTGAACAAAAGCACCAAATGGAGTGATTCGAGTTATCGTACCTTCAACCTTGTCTCCAGATTTAAATTGATCAACTTCAGTCATCCATGGATCTTCTGATAGTTGCTTAATGCTCAAACTTAAACGATCTTTATCGATTGCAATAATTTTTGCATCAATAGTTTCGCCAGTTTTAACATAATCATTCGGATTGTTTACTCGTTCCCAACTAATTTCACTAATATGGACCAAGCCTTCAATACCATCAACGTTTACAAATACGCCGTAATCAACAACGCCAGTTACAACGCCCTTAACCTTATCGCCAATTGCTAGTTTTTCAAATCGAGCAACAAGACCGTCTTTGATAGCTTCTTTTTCGCTAAAGATTAATTTATTTGCGCGTCGGTCACAGTCAAGAATACGAACTTCAAGTTTTTTGCCAATTAAAGCATTTAGCCTTTGCAAAATTTCATCTTTATCACTGCTACCTACTCTTGGATAATGTTCAGCTGATAATTGCGATACTGGTAAGAATCCACGAACGCCATCATATTCAACCAATAAGCCACCTCGGTTAGCGTCGTAAGGAGAAATTTCAATAATTTCACCAGATTCCATCTTGACGACTAATTCGTCCCAACCACGATCTTTTGCTGCTTTTCTTAGAGATAATAACGAATAACCATTCTCAAGTTCAGTATCAACTACGCTGGCCATAACTTCATCGCCAATGTTTAACGAACGATAAAAACCAACTTCACGACGTGGAACTAAGCCAATGCCTTGAGCGCCAAGGTCAACAAGAACCTCGTGTTTACGAATTGATAATACTTTTCCGGCGACTGCGTCACCTTGTGCTAATTGCTTTACGCTATCACCTTCGGCAGCGAGCAATTCATCCATGCTAACAACTTTTGTTGTCATAAGTCTTTTCAGACTCCTTCCTTAAATTTAATATTTCTGGAGCATCATTAAATACTCCGAGACTGCCATCTATTGTACCCCAGATAAGCCGCTAAGTCAAAGATAAAAGCTATACCAGTTTATTAAGTCGTTTATACGGCAAAATATTTACCAATAAATAAGTCGCAGCAAAAACCCCAATCGTCCAAAACACTACGTCAGCTGGGCCAGTTTGTGGTAATTCTGAATAATCACCACCGGCGACAAAGACTTCATCGTTTTTTTCGTCATCATTAATCACTTTTACAGGAAATGAATTATAATCACTACTTATTATTTTTTCTTCGTTCGTATTTTTTTGCTGTTCTTGTTGTTGTTCATAAGCTATCGTTGCACGCTCATTACGGGCAATATCACCTCTTTGTTTAATAAAAAACACCAAACCAATCAAACCAGCCGTTAGCAATAAACCAACAAGAATATATACCGCAGTTGAACCAATATTTCTTAGTCGTTCTATGATTCGCATACACTACCTCTTTTATAAGATATATTATGAATCTTTCTCGACAAAAATGCAATAGAACCAAAACTGTGATAAACTTTTATTATGATTATAGCGGTAGATACAGGCGGAACAAAAACATTAGTTGCTAGTTTTGATAATAGCGGCGAACCAATAGATCAAATTAAATTCCCAACACCTCAAGACCCACAAGAATATATCAAAATTCTCAAAAGTACTCTTAATACAAGCTTTAATAACAATCAATTTGATGCGATCGTAGTGGCCGTTCCTGGAACTTTAGATACAAAAAATTCAATAATTTGGTGCCCAAACTTAACACAATGGACCGGACTAAATATTCTTGATGAATTAAAAGGAATTTTAAATAACATTCCTATACTTATTGAAAACGACGCAAACCTAGCAGGTTTATATGAAGCAAAAATTTTAAACCCAATTCCAACCCAAACGCTGTATGTAACTATTAGCACAGGAATTGGTACTGGCGTTATCACTAACGGCCATATCGACGAAGGCTTACGCAACAGCGAGGGGGGTCGATCATTAATTGAATACGACGGTAAATTACAAGAATGGCAAAGCTTTTCATCTGGAAAATCATTCTATGAAACTTACGGAAAATTCGTTCGCGACATTACCGACGAAGAAACTTGGGATAAAATCATCGAAAGAATGTGCCTAGGTTTTTTAGAATTAATTCCATTATTACAACCTGATGTTATTGTTATCGGTGGTAGCGTTGGTACTTATTTTGAACGCTATGGCAAAAAATTACAGGCAACCCTAACCGAAAGATTACCAAAGCACATTCCATGCCCAACATTTATTGGCGCAAAAAATTCTGAACTAGCTGTTATTTATGGATGCTACCACTATGCTCTCGATAAACAAATTAATTCCTAGCCTCAAAAAAGATCATCCTCAGTTTACATTTCAAGAATCTGATCGCTTTTGTTGGTCGCCAGTTGAAAAAACCATTTACTATAACAAAAACAACCCAAAGAATACAAAGGAGTTACTACACGAACTAGCCCACGCCCTTTTGGGACATGCTGATTATAAATTTGATATCGAATTAGTAAATATGGAATGTGAAGCTTGGCAAAAGGTTACTAATCTTGCAAAAATTTATCAAATTTCAATTAGTTCGGACGAAATCGAAACAAATCTTGATACATATCGCGAATGGTTACACAAACGTAGTATATGCCCCAGCTGCCAGGCTAACGGAGTTCAACAAGACGCCACAACATATCGCTGCCTAATATGCGCTCACAAATGGCGAGTAAACGAAGCCCGACTTTGTGCGCTAAGAAGATATAAAATTAATCTGTAGTTTGTGACCAAATAAAAAATCGCTAGAATCAACTAGCGATTTTTTATTTATTACTATTTATCTGTAATTATTTTTCAGATACAACAGTTTTGCGACGACGGCTAATTCTGCCGCCTTTTGCACCAGCGATACGAGCTAATTCAGGATTAGCTGCAAAACCACCAGTATTACCATTTTTTCCACCCTTAGCACCAATCTTTGCATAAAAGAATGGATCTTTTGCTAAGTTTTTTGCAGCAGCCTTTTGACCGCCTAATTTTGTTCCTGCCATGATTTATCCTCCTAGATTTAAAGTTTTCCACGCTATTACTAGCGCTTAAACCCAATATTTTACCTCACACATGATATGTGTATGTAATACATCATACCATAGCTTAAGCTTATTGTCAATATTTACATAACCACTTTTTTATTTTAATAAAACTGTTGCAATTATATCGTGGCTGCTATAATATTAGTAAGCACCTGTTTGAATCCAA
>CAZTKH010000007.1:15397-18187 GCA_964613925.1 uncultured Saccharimonas sp. (SeqCode) | reverse complement strand
CTATATATTTACAAAATCAAATAATTTGCATACTATTAAGCATTGTGCTTAGCTATAAGAAAATAATTAGGCAAACCAAAACAATATTATATGAGCAAAAATTTAGTAATCGTCGAGTCGCCAGCCAAAGCAAAAACTATCGAAAAATACCTCGGTAGTGATTTTACTGTACTCTCAAGCGTCGGTCATATTCGTAGCATTGCTAAGAAAAATAAAGACGGTAGTGATGCAATTGACGTCAATAACGATTTTAAGACAACCTATGAAATTGATAGTGAAAAAACGAAAATAATCTCTCAACTAAAAAAAGCCGTCAAAGAAGCCAGGGACGTCTGGCTAGCGACCGATGAAGACCGCGAAGGGGAGGCTATCGCTTGGCACCTTTGCGAAGTTTTAAAACTCGACATAAACACTACTAAGCGAATCGTTTTTCATGAAATTACCAAGAATGCCATAGAAGAAGCGATCAAACACCCTCGCACTATCGACATGAGCCTAGTTAAAGCTCAACAAGCTCGTCAAATTCTTGATCGACTTGTTGGTTTTGAACTATCGCCAGTTGTTTGGCGCAAAGTTCCTGGTGGAAAATCAGCTGGACGTGTTCAATCACCAGCCGTACGTTTATTAGTGGAGCGTGAGCGTGAAATTGAAGATTTCAATGGAAGTTTTACTTTTAAGATTACCGCCGAGTTCAACCATAACGGTGAAATTATTAAAGCCGAATTAGCCAATAAGTTTGACACAGAGGAACAGGCCCAGTATTTTCTTGAAAGCCTAACAAATTCCAACTTTATCGTCTCAGACGTAACAACTAGTCCATCGGTTCGTAATCCAGCCGCGCCATTTACAACAAGCACTCTGCAACAAGAAGCAAATAGCCGGCTTGGGTTTAGTGCTAAGGCCACCATGACTAGCGCACAAAAGCTTTATCAAGAAGGTAAGATTACCTATATGCGAACTGACTCAACAGTATTGAGCGGCCAAGCTATAGCCATGGCAACAAACTATATAAAAGAAAAATTTGGCGAAAATTATAGCCAAGTTCGCAATTTCAAGACAAAAAGCGCCAGCGCCCAAGAAGCTCACGAAGCCATCAGACCAACCGATATGTCGCGTGAACAGGGAAGCAGCAATGAATACGATCAAAAATTATACGATTTAATTCGCCGCCGCACCCTTGCTAGTCAAATGACCTCAGCTAAGCTAGAAAAAACTGTTATTACTATCGCAATAAAATCTAGCGACATCGACTCTATTTCATCAGAACGGCTTCACGCTGGGTCTGATAAGGGCTCCAGCGCCTTATCAAACTCAGGCTCCAGATGTTCCGACGAAACAGAGTCTCAGTCACTTTCTGCTTTAGCAAAATCGAGCCTTACGGCCAGTAGCTTTAATGACACCCTGGAGCCCAAGTCTGAGCTGACGCTGGGGCTCAATTCAGACCTGGAGCGAAGCAGTGCCTTTAAAGCTACTGGTCGTAAATGCGACCACAATTTCGAAGCCAAAGGCGAAGTAATAATTTTTGACGGCTTCTTAAAAGTTTATGGCGGCAATAAAAAAGATGCCGAAATTTTACCAACCGTAAAAGCCAATGACACGCTAGAACTAGTGTCCGCCAATGCAAAACAAACTTTTGCCCGTCCACCAGCAAGATATTCAGAAGGTAGCTTAGTAAAAAAGCTCGAAGACCTCGGCATCGGCCGACCATCCACTTACGCCACAATAATAAACACAGTTCAAGTCCGCGGGTATGCTGAAAAAGGCGAAAGCGAAGGATTACCGCGCGATATTATCAGCTTGGATTTGCAAAACAATACCATCAAGCGTAATATTTTTCAGGAAAAAACCGGCTCAGACAGAGGCAAACTAGTTCCAACACCATCTGGCGAAGTTGTTAGCGACTTTTTAGTTAATCATTTTGAACCAATTGTTGACTATGGCTTTACCGCCAAAGTTGAGACACATTTTGACAATATTGCCAACGGCAAACTTGATCGAAATAGAATGTTAAATGATTTTTATAGTAAATTTCATAAACTTATTGAGCAATCTGGCGGAATTGAACGACATACAGTTACAAAAGTACGCGAAATTGGCACAGATCCAAAAACTGGAAAACCAATCTTGGCTCGTTTTGGAAAATTTGGCCCATTACTTCAATTAGGAAATTCAGAGGATAAAAATGACAAACCACAGTTTGCACCAATCCCAGCAGGTAAAAAAATTGAAACTATCACGCTTGCAGAGGCAATTCACGCCTTTGAATTACCAAGAATAGTTGGAAAAACCGATGATGGACTAATTATTAAGGCCAATATTGGACGGTTTGGACCATATATCCAAATTGATAAAAAATTCGTCAGCATAAAACCGCTCGACCCACACACAATAACCCTTAACGAGGCACTTGAATTATACTCTGCAAAAATCCAAGCCGATAATGAAAAAAATATCGCCGATTTTGGTGATGGAATTAAAGTGTTAAAAGGACGATTTGGACCATATATCACTGACGGCGAAAAAAACGTCAAAATTCCAAAAAATATTGAGCCAAGCCAAATTACTCACGAGCAAGCCAAAGATATGTTAAAAATTGCACCAAAAGCAAAACGAGCCTTTAAAAAGAAAAAATCTCTCAAAAAGACTAAATAATCTAAATACCACTATTTACATAAGGTGTCTATTTTATGATATAATGATATTAGTACATAAAATATTTGACATTATACAAATAATCTTATATAATTACATCAAATATAATATTAAATAGATGCGGTGGAACAAGGAAAT